>JBIOJD010000453.1:0-3431 GCA_044450485.1 Polyangiales bacterium
CGATGTCCGCCCAAACTTCGGACTCGAACGACGAGCCGCCAGCGTCGAACACGCCGACCACTTCGGCAGACCGGTTCTTCTTGATCTCGAAGCGCTGGCCGAGCTGGAGCCCGCGATACTCGCCGCGGATCTGCTTGCCGAAGATGACATCGTCGGTGCCGGGCTAGGCCGGACGCCCGCTGATCAGTCGCACCTCGGGGCGGATCTGCATGACGTTGTCCGCCACGCCGCGTAGCTGCACGTTCGACACTTGCGCCGGGTTGTCGGCCTTCGGCAATGCGATCACGACCAGCAGCTCACCGGCTCCCACCGGTGCGCCGGACGCGTCGTGCTTCACTCCGGGAGCCGCCAAGACCTGGCTCACGAAGCGCTGCTCGGGTTGGCTCGAGAGCTCGGCGTCAGCGCCCTTGCGCAACACGATCGCCTTGCCGCTGCTGCCCGAGCTGCCCATGGTCTTGCGAATTCCGCGCGCGAGCATTTGCGAAGAAGCCAGCACGAACACGACCAGCGCGATGCCGAGAGCGGTCGCGAGCGTCGTCGCCTTGCGCACGAACAGGCTGCGGAAGTTGTAGCTGAACGGGATCACCTCAACCCACCCTCCTCAGCGCATCGATCACATCGAGCTTGCCCGCCTGGAACGCCGGCAGGAATGCCGCAACGCCTGCGACCACCACGGACGCACCCAACGCCAGCACCGTGTCGCTCTGGCTCAAGCGAAAGTATGGGAAGAAACCCGTGAAGTTGTCTTCCATGAAGCGGCCGACGCCCTGGTTGATGAACGGGTGCGCGATCGCGACCCCGATGCCGCCGCCGATCAGCCCGATGGCAGCAGCCTCGCCGAGCACGAGCCCAGCGATGTGGTGCGGCATGAATCCGATCGCGCGCAGCACGCCGTACTCGCGCGTGCGCTCGCGCACGCTCATCGCGATGGTGTTGCCGAGGATCAGCATCATGATGACCAGGATCACGACGGACACGATGTTCACCGCCTGCAGCAAGGTCGAGAGCATGCCGAGAAACGACGTGGTCATCGCGCGCTCGCTCATGCTCAGCGTCTGGGTGTCTCGCGTGTCGAAGAGCTGATCGATCCGCTTGGCGACTTGGGCCGAGATCCCCGCGTTCTGCACCTTGCTCACGACCCACCCGATTTGGTGCTGACCATCTGCCGCACGCGCCGGGCTCTCGTCGAGGTACTTGAAGTGAAAGAAGAAGCTCGACTGATCTATCGAGCGCCGCGTAGTCGAGTAGATGCCGTCGATCATGAACTCCCAGTTGCCGGGAAAGATCGTGCCCACGAGCGTCACCCGGTCGCCGACCTTCCACGCCATCTGCCGAGCGAGCGTCGCACCGATCAACGCGCCCTTGCGGTCTTCCATCCAGGCTTGCTTCTGCGCGGGTGGCACCGAGATCTCGTCGTAGACGTCGAAGAAGCTCTCGGGATCGGTCGCCATGTTGGCGAAGAACACGTTGTCGCGACCAGCCAGGCGCCCACCGAACCAGTTCATGTGCGTTGCACGCGTGACTCCCGGCACCGCACGAACGTCGTCGACGTAGCGCTTCGGGAGCCCCATCACGAAGGTGACCTTGTGACGCGTCGCGACCCGGTCTTGCGCCGCGTGCGCCGCGCCCTCGGTCCACGCCGAGAGCACCGTTCTCAGCAACACGAAGGCCAGCATCGCCACCGCCACCCCGAGCATGGTCAGCAGCGCGCGAAACAAATTGCGGCCGACATTCTTGATCGCAACCGCCAGGAAACTCATGCGAGGGCGCCCTTGTCGAGCTTGTGCGTGACGGTGGCCCGCTCGGCCGCGTTGGGGTCGTGCGTGACCATCATGATCGTCTTGTTGAATTCGGTGTTCAGCTTGCCGAGCAGGTCGAGGATCTCGTCGGCGCTGTGGCGATCGAGGTCGCCCGTGGGCTCGTCCGCGACCAGAATGCGCGGATCGCTCACGATCGCGCGCGCGATCGCGACCCGCTGCTGCTGACCGCCCGAGAGCTGATCGGGGCGGTGCCCTGCCCGGTCGGCCAGGCCGACCACGCGCAGCGCGACCTGCGCTCGGCGCTTGCGCTCGGCCGAAGAGAGCTTGGCGAGCAGCAGCGGCAGCGCGACGTTCTCTTGCGCGGTCAGCACCGGCAGCAAGTTGTAAGTCTGGAAGATGAAGCCGACATTCTGCGAGCGCCAACGCGCGCGCTCGCCCTCGCTGAGCGCGCCGAGGTCCGTGCCGCCCACGGTGACGCGGCCAGCGCTGGGGCGGTCGAGACCCGCGATCAGGTTGAGCAGCGTGCTCTTGCCAGATCCCGATGGCCCCATCAGCGCCTCGAACGCGCCTTCGCGAACCTCCAGGTCGAGGTCCTGGAGCACGTCGACGCGCTCGCGGCCACGCTGATACGATTTGCTCACGCGCTCGAGCTTGATCAGCACGGACGCGGCGCTCTTGCTCGCGTCTGCGGACTTCGGGGCTCCGACTGCGGTGCCTTGGTCGGCCATGTCAGATCTTCTCCTTGATGTGATGGCCGTCGGCCAGCGTTGCCGGTGGTGCCGACACGACGCGCGTCCCGGGCGCGGGCCCCTCGAGCACCTCGTAGCCTTCGCCGATCTTCTGACCTAGCCGCACGTTGCGCATGCGCACGGTGTCGCCCTCGACCACGAACACGACCTTCGCGCCCGAGCGCTCGACCAGCGCCGCGGCAGGCAGCACGGTCTTCGCCTGCGCCTTGAGCGATGCGGGATCGAGCGCCTCGGTGAGAAAGCTCACGCGCGCCGACATGTCCGGCAGCACGCCAGCAGCGTCGTCCACGAACTTCACCTTTACCTGCACCGTCGCCTTGGCGCGATCCACGCGCGAGCCGATCTCGACCGCTTCGCCGCGATAGCGCCGCCCCGGAAACGCATCGAGCGCGATCTCGCACGGCGAGCCGAGCTTGGCCATGTGCAGCCTTCCCTCGGGCACGTCGGTCTCGACCATCAGCGTGGCGAAGTCTGCGATCTCGATGGTCTTGTCCGTGCCCGCTGCGGCCGCGACTTGGGTCCCCACGAGCTCGCCGACCTCGGGCGGTTTGGTCGTGATGCGACCGCCGATCGGCGCGTAGATGCGCATGTACTGCAGGTTCACGCGCTGAGTCGTGATCTCGGCCTCCGCGGATTTCACCTCGGCCTCGGCGGCCTTGGCCCCCTTGTCGAGCGAGGCCACGCGGGCTTCGAGATCATCGGCGTTGGCCGACGGCGCCACGCCGTTCTGCGCGAGCTGACGCTGGCGCCGCGCCTGCAGCAGCGTCTCGGACAGCGTGGCGCGCGCGGTTTGAACCCGCGCTTCGGCCGCAGCGGCGCGCGCGCGAGCGCTCTCCATCGCCGCCTCGCGGTCGGCTTGCTCGAGCTCGAGCAGAAGCTGGCCGGCCTTCACCGTCTGGCCCTCGCGCACGTGCACGCGCGC
>JBIOJD010000454.1:0-3408 GCA_044450485.1 Polyangiales bacterium
GCGGTGCTGGTCGCGGATCCCAAAAACATCGGGGCTCTGCTCGAAGTGGGCCGCATCTACCGCGGTCGCGGCGAGCTCGACGTAGCCGAGATCGTGTTCAATCGGGCACTCCACCTGGACGAGAAAAGCCC
The DNA here is from genome assembly GCA_044450485.1 of Polyangiales bacterium. Taxonomy (GTDB): domain Bacteria; phylum Myxococcota_A; class Polyangia; order Polyangiales; family JAFGIB01; genus CAVZVA01. The sequence goes on from JBIOJD010000454.1 coordinate 132, forward strand.
CCGCCCGCACAATGAGCTGGGGTTGACGGCTTTGGCACGGGGAGACACTCAGGTCGCGTTCGAGCGCTTCGAGCACGCGCTCGAGGCCGACAAGAGCTTCGCGCCCGCGCGCCTGAATCGCGCCTCGGTGTTGCTCCGTGCCGGCGACTACAAGGCCGCCGAGAACGAGTATCGCGACGTGCTGAATCAGCAACCCGACCACGCCGACGCGCGCGTCGGTCTCGCGATCGCGCTGCGCGGTCAGGGCAAGCATCCGCAGGCGGCAACCGAGTACGAGCACGTGCTCGAGGTTGCGCCCAATCACCCGGCGGCGCTGTTCGACCTCGGCGTTCTGCGTGCGGAGTTCCTCGATCGCCGCGCGGACGCGCGCGAGCTGTTCGTGCGCTATCTGGCCGTGGGCGCCGAAGGCCCCGCTCGCGAAGCCGCAGAGCACTACGTGCAAGACATTCCCGAAACCGCGCCAGCGACTCCGGCGCCCGAAGCAGCCACGGCCAAGCCACCGGCTGAAAGCAGCGCCGCGCACAAGCCAGGCCGCAAGAAGCTCGACAAGCCCGCGCCGAAAAAGGAGCCGAGCCCATGATGCGCACCGCTGCGCTCGCTCTGCTGTGGCTGCTCGCGGCTTCTGCGTACGCGCAAGATGCCGCGCCCGCTCCGGCTGCAGCAGAGCACCCCGCGCACGCGCGCAAACACGCGCCCGTCAAGCCCAAGCAAGCGGCTGCGAGCAAGCCGCACGCGCCCTCGAAGAAGAGCGCGGCGCAGCCCGAGGTGCCCGTGCCCGCGCCCAAGGCCGACAAGCAGCCGGCAGACACCAAGACGGGGCATGCTGAAGCAACGGCGCACGCACCTGCCGAGGCTCCTTTGGCGCCGTCGCAAAGCTCGGCTGACGTGCGCACCGAGGGCGACACGCAGGTCAAGGTGATGCAGTTCAGCGGCCTCGACATCGAAGGCCAGCTCAAGACGCCGCAGATGCTGTACTTCTTGAATCGCATGCGCGCCGAGTTCGGACGCCCGCGCTTGCCGCACCGCTCGTTCATGCCCGAGCTGCAGCGCTCGACCAAGGAGGACGTGTTTTGAGCGCCGCATTGCAATCGGCCGCGCGACCCCTGCGTGTAGCGCTCCTCTGGAACGGTGCGGTGCACGACGAGCGGCTGTTGCTCGAGCCCGCGAAGGTCGTGCTCGGCGAGGGGCGCGGTGCGACGTTCCCGCTGCCCGAAGGCGCCACCACCGAAGACAGCGTGACGCTGCTCGAGCCCGTGGGCAGCGGCTATCGCCTGCAACCCGCGAAGGGCATGGCCGGAGCGGTGTGGCTCGCGGGCCAGCGCACCGACGTGCGCGGCTTGCGCGAGCCCGTGCAGCTCGGCGGCGGCGACTACGGCGTGGTGAGCTTCGGCAGCACGTCGTTGTTCTTCCAGCACGTGCGCGCGGTCGAAGGCGAGCCGCCGCGCAAACAGTATCGCGACGGCGCGCTGATCGGATGCATCGGGCTCTCGGTGTTCGCGCACGTGGCCGCGATGTTGTTCTTCTTCGTGGTGGCAGCTCAGGAGCTGGCCCCGGTGAGCGAGCTCGAGCTCGACAGCGAGCTCTTGCGCAAGTTCCTGGTCGTGCCGCCGCCGCAGGACGTGATCGAGGCCGCGCGCGCGAGCGCAGCCGAGCAGAAGCAACGCCTGAGCGAGCGCGACGAAGCCGCGGCCAAACGCGCGAACAAAGAGCAGGGCAAGCTCGGGCGCCGCGACGCCACGCGCAACAAGACCGAGATCGCCGGCGCACCGGCTGACCAGATCGCGCAGCAGGTGCGCGGTCTCGGGTTGCTCGGGGTGCTCGCCGGCGGGCGCAGCAACGCGGTCAGCACCGCGCTCAACACCACCTCGCTCGACAGCTTGCTCGGCGGGCTCGGCGCGGCGCAGACCTCGATCGGCCACGGCAGCGGGCTGTCCACGCGCGGGTCTGGGCCCGGCGGAGGAGGGCAGGGCACGGGCGTCACCTTCGGCGCGGGCAATCTCGGCACCGCGGTCGCCGGGGGCAAGGGCCCGGGCCGCGGCGGCAAGGGCCTCGGCGACGGTCACGGCGCGCGCGAGGCCCAGCTCTCGCTCGGCGCCGAAGGCGCGCATGTCAGCGGCTTTCTCTCGCCCGAGCAGATCAACCGCGTGGTCCAAGCCAACCGCGCCGCGATCAAGTACTGCTTCGAGACCGCGCTGCAGCGTCAGCCCAACCTGCAAGGCGCGATCACCGCGGGCTGGCGCATCGATCGCAAGGGGCTCGTGACGACCGTGCGCGTGGCCAAATCCACGCTGGGCGATCCCGGGGTCGAAGGCTGCATCCTGCGCCAGATCAAGCGCTGGAAGTTTCCCGAGCCCGACGGGGGCGAGGTCGACGTGCTGTATCCATTTTTGTTCGGGAGGTCGTGATGCGTTGTATTTTCGTCGCGCTCTTGTTCTGTGTCGTCTCCGCGTGCACCAACGAGCCGCAGTACGTGGGAGACGGCAAGCTGTACCAAGTCGCGCTCACGAGCTCGACACCGGCTGCGTTCACCTCCATGGACGGCGCCGTGTACATCGTCGAGCAACGCGTCGAGCTGGAGGTGCGAAGGCCGTCGCAGATCGTGCTCGACGACTTGCGCAAAGGCGCGGGCGCCTACAAGAATCTGCCGTTTCCGCGCCTGCCCTGGATCGATCGCGGTGAGATGCCGATGGAGGTCGACTTCACGCTCAGCAACCTCGACGCCACGCCGCACGACGTCACGGTGACGCTGAACGGCTTCAGCGAATTCGACGAGTACGTGCCAGGCATCCACGTGGTCGATGAGCAGGTCCAAGCCGACTACGCCGAGTGGGAGCGGTCGTACAAGCTCGATGCCAAGCAGCGCATCAGTGGCACGATTCGCGAGGAAGACATGGACGAGGCTGCCGTGGATCTGGCGACCGCTGCGCACGGAGCGCCCAACGCCAACGAGGTCGTGTACTTCGAGAACAAGTCGGGGAGCGACCCTCGCTCCGACCGCTTCACGCCGAAGGTCGTGCCTGGGCTCGTGGGCTTCCGTATCGGTCTGCGGTCGCAAGAAGAGGCCGCGACCATGCGCCAGATGACGGCTAAGGGCGGTCTATTGCTCGAAGCCACCACACGCGTGCGCGATGTATCCGACAAGCTCACGACGTCGCAGCAAACCGCGATGCGCTTCAATCCGCAGCCGTTCACCCCGATGCCTCCGGCTGCCATGCCCTGACCATGCGAAGGCTCGTCCATATTCTCGCGCTCGCTCTGCTCGTAGCCGTCGTCGCGA
>JBIOJD010000455.1:0-3388 GCA_044450485.1 Polyangiales bacterium
ATCGCGACCTTGGCGTCGCCCATCGACAGCGACGCGAGCTCGCGGCTCACGGCGCGCGCGAGCTTGTCCGCGGCTTTGCTGCGCACGGCCGACAGCTTGCGCGCCAGGGACGTCGCCTGCTGGCTCGCTTGCTCGAGCGCACGCGTGAGGGCTTCCGCACGCGCCTCGCTCGCGTCGAGGGAAGCGAGCTCCGCGGCCGCACGCTCCCGGTGTTGCAGCACCGCTTCGAGGCTGCCGCCGTGCTTGCGCTTGAGCCGGCCGAGCGCATCGAGTCGATCGTCGAGCTGTTGCAAGCGCTCCTGGTCGAGCGAGACACCGCGCGCGTAGCGACCGAGCTCCCGCGCCACGTCCTCGAGCTGTGCACCGGCGGCGGCGAGCTGCTCTGCGAGCGGTTGCAGCGCCGGGTCGAGCACCGCGGCTTGCTCGACTTCCGCCGCGATCCGCCCGATTCGCGCGCATAGCGCGTCGTCGTTTGCGTACAGCGCGTCCTCGGCACCGCCGCTCGCGCGTTGCAAGCGCTCGGCGTGACGCTGGCGGTCCCGTTCGAGCGCGAGCGTCGAGTCCTCGCCCGACTGTGGAGCGACCGCGTCGATCTCCTGGAGCTGGAAGCGCAACAGATCCTCGCGCTCGACGCGCGTTTGGCCCGCTCGTCGCAGCTCGTCGAGCGCAGCCTTGGCATCGCGCAGCTGCTCGTAGCCCGTGCGCACGTCGGCGCGAAGGGACCCGAGCTCCGCGAATGCGTCGAGAAACGCCAGGTGCGTGTGCGGATCGATCAGGGTGTGGTGCTCGTGCTGCGAAGAGATGTCGCACAGCCCGCGCGCGAGCTCCGCGAGCTGCGTCGCAGAGGCGAGGCGCCCGTTGACGTACGCTCGCGAGCGGCCCGACCGCTGCACCACCCGCCGCAACACGAGCTCGGGCTCCGAGCCCATGCCCGCGGCCTCCAGCCGTTGCATTATCTCGGGATCGTCGGCCACGTCGAACAGCGCCTCGACCTCGGCTTGCTCTGCGCCCGAGCGCACGATCTCCGGGCTGGCGCGACCGCCGAGCACGAGCTGCAGCGCGTCGATCAAGATCGACTTGCCCGCACCGGTCTCGCCGGTCACGACGTTCATCCCCGACTCGAGCTCGACCTCGAGCTCGTCGATGATGGCGAAGTTGTGCACGCGCAGGCAGCTCAGCACGGCTGACCGAATAGCATGTCTGCGCGGCGCTTGGGGAGGGCGTTCGCGCCCCGGTCGTGGCGCGTTCCGCATGCCGCGGCCTGCCCGATGCGATACATTCCTGCGCAATGGAGCGGCCAGCATGACCCTGCAGGCGATGCGCGATCACTTCCGCGAGCAGGCCGGCCTCTGCGAGGAGTACGGGTCGCCGTTCACGGCCGAGCTGATCGAGCGCATGGAGGCCGACCTCGAAGCAGGTGGCCCGGTTGCGGCCCTGGTCGGCAGCTGGAGCGGACCCCCGCGCGTGGATGCCGTCACGATGCGTTTGTGCGGGGCGCTGCACGCCGCGGCGCTGAGCGGGCGTGATGCGGCGCTGCGCAGCGAGTACCCGGAGCAGCGGCCCGGGTATCGCATGGACGCGGTATGGGCCGCGGCGCGGGCGTTTCTCGAGCGCGACCGCGCGTGGGTCGCGGAGTTCATCCGCTCACCGCCGCAGACGAACGAGGTGCGGCGCTCGATCGCGCTGCTGCCGGGGTTCTTGCTGTTCGCCGCTGAGACCGATCGCGAGATCGACACCTTGGAAATCGGCGCGAGCGCGGGGCTCAATCTCGAGTGGGACACGTTCCGCTATTGCACAGCGGCCTGGGAGTGGGGCGCGCGCGACGGGGTCGTGATCGACACCGATTGGCAGGGACCGCTCCCGCGGCTCGACGCGCGGCCCCGCATCCGGTCGCGCGCGGCCTGCGACTTGAGCCCGCTCGACGTCGCCGACCCGGCGCAACGGCTGCGCTTGCGCTCGTACATCTGGGCCGACCAGCACGAGCGCCTGGCCCGGTTCGATGCGGCGGCAGATCAGGCGGTTGCGAGCGGTGTGCGAGTCGAGCGCGCCGATGCAGCCGAGTGGCTGGTCCAGCGACTGGGGCGGCGCTCCGAAGGCGTCGCGACGCTCGTCTACCATTCGGTGTTTCTGCAGTACCCGCCGCGCGAGGCCCGCCGTGCGATCATCGCCGCGATCGAGGCTGCGGGCGCTCGGGCGACCGAGGACGCTCCGCTCGGCTGGCTGCGTTTCGAGCCCGAGGCGATGTTCGGCGGCCCTCGGGAGAGCGTGCGGTTCGTGGTCGACCTGGTGACGTGGCCTGGGGCTGTCCGCCGCGTGCTCGCCATCACGGACGGGCATGCGCGCGCGGTGCACGCTCTCGGGCCGAGCGGAGGGGCGCCGGCAGTGTCGTGATATGGGGAGCGGGCCGCGTTGCGGGGCCCTCCCGGGGCGTGTGTTGGCAACCCCGCATGGCTGCGCTACACCGCCTTGCGATGACCTCTTCGAGCGAGATTCGCGACGGTTTCAGGCGGTTCTTCGCGGCCCGCGGGCACGAGATCGTGCCGAGCGGTCCCATCGTGCCGGCCAACGATCCGACGCTCATGTTCGCCAACGCGGGCATGGTGCAGTTCAAGGACGTGTTCACCGGCCAGGAGAAGCGCGGCTACACGCGCGCGACCTCGTCGCAGAAGTGCATCCGGGTCAGCGGCAAGCACAACGACCTCGAGAACGTGGGCGTGACCGCGCGTCACCACACCTTCTTCGAGATGCTCGGTAATTTCTCGTTCGGCGACTATTTCAAAGAACAGGCCATCGGTTACGCGTGGGAGTATCTGACCGGCGTTCTGGGCCTGCCCAAGGATCGGTTCGTGGTCTCGGTGTTTGCGGGCGAAGGCGACCTGCCCGCCGACAGCGAGGCCGAGGGCTACTGGCGCAAGCTCGCAGGCTTGCCAGCCGAGCGCATCGTGCGCTTGGGCGCGAGCGACAACTTCTGGCAGATGGCCGACACAGGGCCCTGCGGGCCGTGCTCGGAGATCTACTACTTCATCGGCGACGGAGCTCCGGACCTCGGGCGGTTCGGGCAGGAGCCCGACGAACGCGGCAGCGGCTGGGTCGAGATCTGGAACAACGTGTTCATGCAGTTCGAGCGCTTGCCCGGCGGCAAGCTCGTGCCATTGCCCGCGCCGTCCATCGACACCGGCATGAGCCTCGAGCGGCTCGCGTGCGTGGTTCAAGGCGTGACCAGCAACTACGACACGGACTCGTTGCAGCCAATCGTGCAGCTCGCGGCGCGCATCGCCGGCAAGAAGTACGGCCGGAGCCTCGAGCCGGACGACGTGTCGATGCGTGTGATCGCCGACCACGCGCGCGCCACGGCCTTTCTGATCTCGGAAGGCATCTTTCCGGACCG
>JBIOJD010000456.1:0-3380 GCA_044450485.1 Polyangiales bacterium
TCGACGCCCGCCATCCAGCTCTTCATGTCGAGCTCGGGCGCGGCTTCGAGCAGCTTCTGCGTCATGCTGCGGAGCGCGTCGCGTTGCGGGCCGACGAGCTGTTGCGAAATCGCCGCGACACACTCGCGCACGTGCGACTCCATGTTGGCCGACGCCGGGAACTTCGGCGAGATGGTGCGGATCGCGCCGATCAACCACGCGCGTAGACCCGTGCCGGTGGGCACGAGCTGCCGCAGCAGGTGCCCGGGGCGGTAATAGCTCAGGTGTCGCCCGGCCACGAACGCCAGCGCCTGCTGCGGGCCTCCGGCCTTGGCGCCCTCGCCGACGCCGACCGCGGGCGGCGCGCTGAACAGGAACGACAGACCGCCAGGGTCATGCGGACAGTGATAAACCGGCGGCAGGTGCGTGCTCGTGGTCTCGGCCACGTGCGCCAGCATGCGCGCCATGGCGGAAGGCTCGTTCAGCGGATCGATGCGGTATTGCTCGTGCACGCCGAACGCCGCGAGCGGCTGCGCTTGCGACACGACCACCGCGGGTTGCAGCGTGGCGAAGATCGCCGTCAGCGTCGGATCCTGCACCGGGTGCAGCACGAGCTCACGCCACAAATCGTCGGTGATCGATTGCTTGACCTTGGGCAGCTTGGTCAGGCGGTACTTCTTGAAGAACTTCTCCTCGTCGACGTCGGCCATCTTCAAGCAGCGCAGTGCCTGGCAGACGCACCACGACTCGTCGGGCTTCTTGCCGCTGGTGTAGATCTTGCGCAGAGCTTGCAGCGACTCGATGCGATACGGGTCGACATCGAGGTAATGCCGGTGCGAGGCCACCGCGCGCTCGAAGAAGCGCTTGGGCTCCTTGGTGTAGATCGCGGTCAGCATGCTGCGCCGTGCTTCGTTGCCGGGCTCGACCTGCAAGGCTTCTTCGTAGAGCCGCAACGCATCCGGCAGCCGGTTGAGCCGGTGCTGCAAGATGTTGCCTCGCGCGTCCAACAGCTCCGCCACGCGCGCCGAATCGGCCTCTGCCTCGCGCAGGCGTCCAATACGCGTCTCGTATGCGCGCTCGAGCCGGTCCCAATCCTGGTTCTCGGTCAGGCAGCGCACCAAGCCCTCGAACTGCGAGTCACCGGCATCAGGCGGTAGGTGCGAGAGCGACTCTTCGTAGTAGTTCGCCGCCTCGTCGAAGCGCCCGAGCTCCTGGTGCGCGATCACCGCCGCGGTGTTGTAGTACTTGGCGAGCTGCACCGAGTCCTTGACCATCTCGGCGATGCGCAAGATCACCTCGATCAAGCGCGGCCAGTCTTGCGCGTCCGAGTACACGCCCATCAGCTTGGTGAGCAGGTTGCGGTTCTCGGGGTTGACCTCGAGCGCCATCACGTAGGTCTGCGAAGCGGCCTCGCGATCCCGGATCTTCTCCAGGAACACGTCGCCGGTCTTGACCATCAGGTCGAACATCTCGTTCTCGTCGATCGCACGGCGCGCGCGGAGCTGCAGCAGGCTGATGACCTCGGTCCAGTTGCCCAGCAACTCCTGGGCCCCGGTCATCACCTCGAGCGCGCCGCCGTCCTCCGGCCGCAGCTCGATCACGCGGTCGCAGGTTTCGATCGCGCGCTTGGCGCGCTTGAGCGCGAGCTGCGCGTTCGCGAGCGCCAGCAGCAAGCGGATCCGGTCGCCGATGCCGAGCTCGGCCGACCAACGCTCGATCATCTGCTCGTAGAGCTGCTCCGCGGTCGCCGCATCGCCTGTCTCGACCAGGGCCTTGGCGTAGCGCTCGGCGTAGCCGAGGTCGTCGGGCTGCAGCTCCTGTGCTCGCTTGAGCGCATTCACGGCCTTGGCCGGCTCCTCGAGCGCGGCGAAAGCATCCGCGCCCAGCACACACAGCTCGGCGCCCTGCGCGACGGGTAGCTCTTCGATCCGCCCGAGCGCCAGCTCGAAGTGCTGAAGCCCGTCGGTCAACCGATTCTCGCTGAAGGCGATGCGCGCGAGGCCCGCAGCCGCCAGCACGCTCGTGGGATCGAGGTTGTTGGCCTCGTCGAACGCGACCCGCGCCTGCGCCGCGTCCTCGAGCTGATCGAGGTAAAGCATACCCAGCTCGCCGAGCAGTGCCGCGCGCTTGAGCTCGCCTTCCGCGATCTGAATCGCGTGCACGAGCATCTCGGCCGCGCCGCGCGCATCGCCGCGTTGCTTGTAGATCTCGCGCAGCGCTTCGGCAGCTTCGACCGAGTGGCGGTCGAGGTCGAGCGCGCGTTTGTAGCGTCGGATCGCGGCATCGCGGTCTCCGGCTTCGTTGAGCAACTTGCCGGCGCGGATGAGCTGCTGGGCCTTCTCGGTCGGCTCTCCGGCTTGCTCGGCCAGGCGCTCGACGGCGGACACCGCCGCAGCCACGTCGCCCGCGGTCGTCTTGAGCCGTGCGAGCTCGGTCAGCGCCTCGGGTTGCTGCTCGTCGAGCACCAACACCTGTTCGTATGCCTCCACCGCGCGCTCGGGCGAGCCGATGTCCACCACCAGAACGCGCGCTGCTTGCAGCAACAGGTCGATCTTGCGCTGGTCGTCGGTGACGGTGCCGGCGTGGCGCTCCAGCGTCTCGACCAGATCCTCGAAGCGCTGCAGATGTCGGAACAGCCGCTCGAGCGCGGCGTTGGCGGCCTCATGTCCGGCGTCGATCGCGACGATGTCCTCGAAGCGCTGGGCAGCCTGCGCGTGATCGACGAACTCCTCTTCGAGCAACAGACCGATGCGCTCGAGCAGCGCGATGCGCTGCTTCGGAGTCGGTGCCAGGTCGACTTGCGCTCGCAACGCCTCGACCAGGCCTTCGTAGGTCTCCTTGCGCGCGTAGATCCGCTCCAGACCCTTCCACCCGCGCAGCTCGCGCGGCTCGAGCTCGACAGCGGCGCGGTAGCGAGCTTCCGCTTTGTCGAGATCGGACAGCCGATCTTCGTAGGTTTCGCCGAGCGAGAGCAGCGCCTCGGCGCGCTCCTTGCCCTTGGTCGAGGCCGCTCGCCGCTCGAGCAGCTCGGACAGCGCGGGCCAATCCTCTTGCTCGCGCACGATCTCGGCGAGCGCAGGTTGGGCTTGCGGATGATCGGGATCGTCGGCCAGCACCCGCTCGAGCTCGGCGCGAGCCCGGGCCTGATCGTTGAGCTTGCCTGCGATGATGGCCGCCGCCTCGGTGCGGTAGTCTCGGCCTTTGACGGGGCTCTTGGCGTGGTCCGCGCGCTGCAGCAACATGGTCGCGAGCTCGGACCAAGCCTGCGAGCGGCGGTACAGATCGCAGATGCCGTCGTACGCAGCCTCGTGGCTCGCTTCCACCGTCAGCGCCTGCGAGAAGCACGAGAGCGCGAAGTCCGGGCGGTTGAGGCGCTCGCCGTAGAGCTCCCCCATCAACGA
>JBIOJD010000457.1:0-3375 GCA_044450485.1 Polyangiales bacterium
CACGCCGCACACGTTGTCGGTGCTGAAGAACGAAAGCCCAGCCGACGCGCCCGTGTCCGCGAGCGTGCCGAGCATCTTCTCGAGCGCCGAGATCGTGATCGCCCACTTCGTCGGCTTGTCGAAGAAGAGCGTCTGCGCCTTCTGATCGCAATCGGCGCTGCTCTGGCCCGATTCGGGCGCGTTGCACATCATGCTGCCGCTGCGGTCGAGCAAGAATAGGATGCTCGGAGGCAGCTTCTGCGACTGGAAGCTCTGGTCGGTGCAGCTGACTTGGCCCTTGAGCTTCGCGCACAGCGCACCGTCGTGCGTGGGACCTGCGGTGACCGCCGCGCTGGTGCTCGATGACCCTTGCGTCTTGCAACCCGTGCACGCAGTGAGCGCGCCCGACGTCGTGCAGGTCTGACTGCCGCTCTGCGTTCCGTCGGGGCAGAAGCACGCGACGCGATCGCCGGCCTTGCACTGCAACACCGAAGTCGCCGCGGCCGGCGCTACAGACGCCGGGCCGGCCGTCTCACCACTGGACATGTCCGCGCGGCTCGCGCCTGCGGCATCGGCTGTTCCGCCGCAGGCGATCAGCAGGCAAGGACCGATCAGAGCCAGGTGTCGTGACAGCCGTTCCTCGCTCACTTGAAACTCCCGGGCCCGGGCGGCCCATTGATCACAGTCTGTCACTAATAATGCGAATCGGATCACAAACTGTGATCAATTTGAGTATTTGCGACTTTATGCTCGTAAACCCGATGGCTTATAGGGTTGCCCCGATGACGAAAATCCGGTGGCCTTTCGGGTGAGTCGACGATCGAGTCACATCATGTGTGTCACCGCTCGGATCTTTCGTGGCATGCTCTGCGCGTGTCCTCGGCCGGCCCCGCGTCCAGCACCCGCACCCGTAAGGACGACCGCCGAGAGCGCACCCGGGAGCGCATGTTGCAGGCCGCGCTAGAGCTGCTGCGGCTCGAGGGGATGAGCGCGGTGTCCGTCATGCGCATCACCAAGCGCGTGGGCGTTCACCACTCGCTCTTCTACGCGCACTGGAAGACGCTCGATGACTGCCTGGCGGCGCTCGCAGCTCACGTGCTCGAAGCGCTCGAGCCCGTGGACCGCACGCTGCGGCGGGACGTGCTGGCGCGAGCGATGTCCGATCGACGCGCGCTCGGTGTGCACTTCGCAGAGAGCTTGGGCCGTTGGCTCGAGCATCGCCCGCTGGTCGAGCTGCTGCTGGCGCACAGGCTCGATCAGACGCCCTTCGGCCAAACGCTGCGGCCCGCGCTCGCGCGCATCCGCGACGACATCGCCGCCGAGCTCTGGGACATCGCGGCCAAGCTCGGCGTGGAAGGCAAGCACATGGCCGAGGTCCGGGCGCTCGCCGACCTGTGCCTCAACACCTTCCTGTGGGCGCTCGAAGCCAGCATCGACGGCCGCGAGAGTGACCCCGTCGCCCTCGGCACACTGCTCGCCGATGTGTTCCTGGCGCAGAACCTGGCTGCGTTCCGGCGCATGCTGCGGCCGAGCTACGAAGCCATGGTCGCCGCGCGCTTCGGCCCCGAACAGCGACAGTTGCTCACGCAGGGCAGGCGCCAGTGGCGCAGCCATGTGCAAGGGCGCGACGACGCGGCGCTGATCGCCGAGCAGGGCGGCGCCGAGGCAGCCGTAGAGGCGATCTTGCGGGCGATGGCCGGCTGCTTCCTGCCGCAAGCGGCGCAAGGACAGCGCGCCGACGTCGCCTACGCCGTGGCGACGCCCGAAGGCACGGTGCGGCGTTGCTTCGTGTTCGATCGCGGAGAGTGCACGGTCGAGCACTGCGAGGGCCGCCCGGAGCCCCGCTGCACGCTGCAGCTCTCGCTACGCACGCTGCTCGACACCGTGACCGGCGTGCGCAGCTTCAACCAAGCTTTCGATGCCGGCGATATCCGCATCGATGGCGACGTGCTGTTCTCGGTCGAGATCACCGACTGGTTCTACTGGCCTCGGCGCTGAACGATACGAGGCTACTCATCCGCGCCATGGCATCAGGCGTTGGGCAGGACCGCCGGCGTCTTGAGGCGGCGCAAACGGGCGTCGGCAGTGACGAGGGTGAGCTCGTAGACGACGGCAGTCGCCGCCAGGAAGCGATCGGCAGGATCTTCGTGTGAGAGCGCGATGCGGCGACTTTCGATCGCGACCTCACGATTGAGGGTCGCTTCATGAAACGGCGCGGCGTCCCAAGCCCGTCTCACCCAACGTGCGGCATCGGGCTCGACCGACAAGCGGCCCTTCTCCGCCAGCACCAAGACCTCCCAGGTCGAGATCGGGGAAAGCCAGAGCTCGTTCGACTCGTTCTGCAAAGCACGCCGTACGCGCGCGGATAACCTCGACGGATCGAGCAAGCTCCACACCCAGATGTGGGTGTCCAAGAGCAGCTTCACGGATCGAGCGCCTCCCATGCGCTCGGTTCGGATGCGGGCGCGATCAGGTCGTCCTTCATCGTGCCGGTGCCTTCGAGCGACCCGAGCCATTTCGCGCGCTCCGAACTGCGTCGAGTCGCTGGCACCACTTCGGCAACCACTTTACCGAAGCGCGTGATGACGACCGGCTGACCGGTTCTGCGCACGCGCTCCACCACCGCGAGGCAGGTCGCCTTGAATTTCGAGATCGGCATGCTGGGCACGGGCATTATGTACCATGGTCAATGACCATGGTCAAACTGCTCGGCTTCGCAGTTCGTGCTCGGCGTTCGAGTCTCGCTTCCCCGCTCACAGGCTTCGCAGGTACTCGACCAGCGCTCGCTCGTCCTCGCTCGACAGCACGGGCACAGGTTCGCCGGCGGGTGCCGCGGCTCGCAGCATGCTCGGCAAGACCTCCGCGAGGGTCGCGGCGCTTCCATCGTGCAAGTAGGGGGCAGAGTCGAAGAGACCGCGCAACTGCGGCGTGTCGAATGCGCAGGCCGCGCGCGCATGGCCCATGATGTCGGTGTGCTCGACGTCGGGTGCAGCGGCGCTCGTGTTGCAAGTGCCGACGTCGTGCAGCAACACGCCGCCGGGCTCGCTCGACGCGACGATGGTGCCCCCGAGGTCGAGATCCGGATTGCCCGTTCCCGAGTCGGTCTTGGCCGGCCCGCTGTGGCAAGTCCCGCAGCCGACGCGCTCGAACACCGACTCGCCGCGGGCCCGCAGAGCGCTCAGCGCCTGCTTGCGGATCGCATGCGTCGCGTCGCTCGAGGGCGCGACGGGCGTGGGGATCGCGTAGTTCACGAACTCGGCCAGGGCATCCAACAAGGGTCGCTGCGCGGGCTCGTCGGCGCTGAAGTGGCCGCCTTGCTCGACGTTGATGGTGCGAAAGTAGTCTTGCACGCGTCCGCGGTCGGCCGTGCGAAACAGAAAACCGGTGTCGAGCATG
>JBIOJD010000458.1:0-3366 GCA_044450485.1 Polyangiales bacterium
GCACGTGGCGAGTCTACCGAGAATCTTCGGCAAATGGGGCGCTCGCGCGTCTGCGGCCCAGGCTCAGGTCGGGCTCGCACACACGGCAGGCAGCGCGTAGCTCGGGGCGTAGTGGATGATGAGCTCGCCGCCGGGTGCGGCGCGACGGACGAAGAGCGGCCCGTAGATCTCGAAGCGGCCGCGCGTGACCAGCTCCGATCGCGGCGCGTACAGAGGGCCCGCGATCACCGCATCGCCACCGAGGTCGATGGTGCCCGAACCGCCCACGTAGACGCGCACGCGCGAGGCAGACGCGGCGTCTCCGAGCGTGAGCGCGCCCGTCACGCGCACCGTGCTGGCGACGAACAAGTCGAGCGTGGCCCCGGGCGCGAGCTCGACCGTAAAGGCATCGTCGAGCGCGATCTCGGCGCCGACCAGCAGCACGACCGCACCCTGCACCTTCAGCGTGAGCGGACCACTGCCTGCGATGCGCGACAGGTACAGCGTACCGCCGTCGAGCGAGAGCTGCTGCGCGCCTTGGAACCCGTCCAGCATGCGCGGATCGAGACCTCTGGCGGCGTCGTCGTTGCTCGACGCGTGCGCCGACGTGAGCGCCGGGATGTCGAGCAGGTTGTCGGTCGCGCAGTTGCAAGCGGGGTTTGCGTGCTCGAGCACCGAGCCTGCGACCTGCGGCGTGGCGCCGCCCGAGATCGCGCCCGCGACTTGGAGCGAGCCGTCGATGCGCGCAGCCTGGGTCAAGTCGAGCGAGCCGTCGATTCCGACCGAAGCCGCATCCTTGCCGGAGCTACCCTGCACGTCCACGGTCAGGGCGTGCGTGCTCACGAGATCGGTGCAGCTACACAGCGCAAAACGAAAGGATTGCGCCGACGGATCGGCGTCGCTGCAACCGTCGCCGACCTGTGCGGCGGGCGCCGTGGCCGACGGCGTGTCGCCGCAGATCTGCGCGCCACACGCCCCCTTGGCCTTGCAGTCCCCCGCGTGCACGCACAGCGACTGCTCGATCGCGACCACGTCGGTCTGCGCGCACGCGCACAAGCACGACGCTGCGCACGCTGCCAGCAACCGCGCGAGCCACGCATGGGGCACGAGTGCGCGCACGCCGTCCCTCAGCGCGCGGCCTTGGCAAGCTCTCGCAAGCGCAGCTCCGCGCGCTTCGCCGCCGGGCTTCCGGGGTGACGCGCGACCAACTCGCGCAACGCGCCGGCCTCGGCCGCCGCGTCGCCGAGATCGCGCGCGGCGAGCGCCAAGCCCTGGCGCGCCTCGAGGTCGAGCGCGCCCGAAGGCTGAGCCTGCAGTGCCTTTTCGAAGAGCCTTCGCGCGCGGCCGGCATGTGCCAGGTGCTCGAGCTCGATCGAGCCGGCCGCGACCTCCGCGACGTATCCAGACAGCGAGCCGGGCGCGCGCTGGTAGACCAGCGAGTACGTCGCCGCCGCTTGCTGGAACTTGCCGAGCGCGCGCAAGCGATTGGCCTTCTGCAGGAGATCGTCCGGTGCGGCGCTTTCCTTCTCAGGTTGCGCGACGGGCGCGGCGTGCGGTCGACCGGCAGGCGGCGCGTCTTCGTCTTCCACGATCTCGACGGGCACTTCGGGCCCGAGCACCACCGGCGCTCGAGCCACGCTCGGTGCTGCAGGCGCGGGCGCTCGCACCTTTGCCGGTGCCGGAACGGGTGGCGCCAAGCGCTCGTACAGCAGGCGCGCTGCTGCTGCACCGCCTACGAGCACGAGCAACGCCGCGGCCGCCATCGCCAGACCGCGCAGGAGCGCGAACGCACTGCTTGGGCCGCGCGCAGGCACCTCGGCCACGGGCAGCTCGAGAAGCGCGTGCTCCACCATCGCCGCCGCGCGCTCGCGCGCGATCCGCGGCGCCGGGCCAGCGTGGTCGTCGAGCACGAGACGCACCATCAGCACCGGATCTCGTTCCTCTTCGGTCGTCGTCATGATTTCCCACCTCGGCGGTCGAACCGCTCACGTAGCTTGCGCGTGCCGAGCCGCAAGCGGCTGCGCACGGTCTCGAATGGAATGCCGAGCTCTTGTGCGAGCTCGGGCGCGCTCATGCCCACCACGTGGTGCAACACCACGGCCTGACGCTGCTCCTCGGGCAGCTCGTCGAGGCAGCGCACCGCCTCGCGTCGCAAGGTGTAGTCGTCGGGCTGGTCGCCAGACGGCACCGCGTGGAGCTCCGGCACGAGCGCCGTTTGCTGGCGCTCGTCGGCGCGCCGCTTGCGCACGTGCCGTAGGGCGACGCGGGTGGTGATGCGATCCGCCCAGGCCGTGAGCGAGCCTTCACCACGGTATGTCCGGAAGCTGCGCAGCAGCTCGACCAGCACGAGCTGCGCCACGTCGTCGATGTCGGCATCGCCCCAGATCAAGTAGCGCACCAGGTTGCGCACGCGTGGCAACAGCTCGGAGAGCAACGCCTGCGCCGCCGCGCGGTCTCCGCCCGCCGCCGCGGCCACGCGCGGGTCAGGAAGTGTCGAACTGGGCTCGCGATGGGGCAGCGGAATCACCATGGACGTGAGATGAGTGGACGCTTCCTTTGCAGCCGGGTCACCGGATATCGGGAAGGGCACGCGCCCTTCCCGCCCGTTGAGCAAAGCTCAACGGGGCCCACCCATCCGCGGGGTTCGCTTCGCTCACGCGAGCGTCGGCACGTGCGGGTTGGTGTGCAGCAGAGGCTCCGAAGCGCAGCAGCAGGCAGAGCTCGACCCATGGCTCGTACCAGGATAGCCGTTCGAGCACGGTCCGGCCGCTCGACCGACTGATCTCGAAGCGCGTGGGCCAAGGTAGGAGGTCTACGCCTAGCGTCAGCGCCGCCCCTACGGCCGGCGTCGGCAGCCATTGCAGCTCGGTGGACGCGCCGAACGCCCCGCTCGCGTTGGTGACGCCCTGCGTCGCGTGCAGCGTGCCCTGAGCGCTCTCGGTGCTTCGCGCATAGAGCACCAAGCCCGCGTCGGCGCCGAACAGCACGCGCATATGGGGCGAGCCGAGCGCGAGCACGTCGGCGCGCATCCCCACGCCGTGTCGCCTGAGCGCAACCTTCACCGAGTCGCCGCGAACGACGATGGGCCACGCCGTGGTCGCGTTCAGCCCGAGCACGAGCATCCCGAGCTCGAGACCGATGCCGAGCGTGGGCCCGTACGCGAAGTGAGGGTCGTCGACGCGCGCGAGCCGTCCTCCAACGCGCAGCGACCAGATGCCGCTGCCGGCCTCCGAGAGGGTGGTCTCATCTTGCGTGGGCCCCGTGCCAGGCTCGCCTGCTTCGCGTGGCGGCGGTGGCGGTGACGGGACCTGCTCGACTTCGGGAGTGGTCGGCTCCTGCGTGGGCGGTGCGCCCTGCACGACGTCTTTCGACAACAGGCTCGAGAGC
>JBIOJD010000459.1:0-3357 GCA_044450485.1 Polyangiales bacterium
CACCCCGCAGCTCGTGGCTCGCTTTCGCGCGCGCTTCGGGGATGCGATCGCGGTGCTGCACAGCGAGCTGTCCGAACGCGAGCGCAACGATGCGTGGCGCGCGCTGCGACAAGGCCGGGTCGATCTCGCGATCGGCGCCCGCTCTGCGCTGTTCGCGCCGGTCGAGCGGCTCGGCGTGGTGGTCGTCGACGAGGAGCACGACGGCTCGTTCAAGCAGGAGGACGGCTTTCGCTACCACGCGCGCGACATGGCGCTGCTGCGTGCGCATCGAGCCAAGGCGGTGTGCGTGCTCGGCAGCGCCACGCCCTCGCTCGAGAGCTATCACTTGGCCGAGACCGGCAAGCTCGGCTTGCTCGCGCTCCCGGAGCGCGCCACGCCGCAGCCGTTGCCGCCGGTCGAGGTGATCGATCTGGCGCGCCACAAGGCCGGGCGTTCGGGCGAGCGTCTGCTGAGCGAGCCACTGCACCGAGCGCTCGAGCAGTGCTTGGCCGCGCACGAGCAAGCGATTTTGTTTCTCAACCGTCGCGGGTTTGCGCCGAGCGTGCGCTGCAACGGCTGCGGCGAGCTGCTGCAGTGCCCCTCGTGTTGCGTGTCGCTCACCCTGCATAGGGGCGCGCGCGTGCTGCGCTGCCACTACTGCGACTTCACACGTCAAGACACGGGAACTTGCATCGCCTGCGGGTCGACCGAGCTGATGGAGCTCGGCCTCGGCACCGAGCAGGTCGAGCACCTGCTCGCGCGGCACTTTCCTTCGGCGCGCGTCGCGCGGCTCGATCGCGACACGGCCAGCGGCGAAGGCGTCGAAGCCGTGCTCGAGCGCTTGCGCTCGGGCGAGGTCGACTTCCTGATCGGCACGCAGATGGTGACCAAGGGTCACGACGTGCCCGGCGTCACGCTCGTCGGTGTCATGCTCGCGGACCAGTCGCTCGCGTTCCCCGACTTTCGCGCGGCCGAGCGCACGTTTCAGCTGCTCGCGCAGGTCGGTGGTCGCGCGGGACGCGGCGTGAAGCCCGGGCGCGTCATCCTGCAGACCTACTTGCCAGAACACCCGGCCGTGCGCTTCGCGAAGTCGCACGACTACCTCGGGTTCCTGCGCACCGAGCAGGTTGCGCGACGCGAGCTCGGCTATCCGCCCTACTCGCGGCTGTGCGCGGTCCGCATCGATGCGGTCGAGGAGCGGGTGGCGGAGCGTGCGGCGGAGAACCTTGCGCGCTTGGCGCGCGCGCAGCCGGCGGTGCGCCAGGAACAGGTCGAGCTTCTCGGGCCTGCGCCCGCGCCCATGGGCCGGCTGCGCGGTCGCTATCGCTATCGGTTCATGCTCAAGAGCACCGAGCGGCGCGCACTGCGCGCGGTGGCTCAGGCGCTGCTGCCTGCGCTCGCGGAGGCGGCACCCGCGCGCGCCAGCCTCGACATCGACCCCGTCAACATGCTCTGAGCGTACGCTTGCTGGGCTGCGGGGCCGGTGTTACAGATGTAACAGGTCGTCGCGATGGCCGTTCGTCCCATTCTGCACTATCCGGACAAGCGCTTGCGTACGCCCGGCAAACCGGTCGAGCGCTTCGACGATGCGCTGCGCCGCCTGGTCGACGACATGGCGGAGACCATGTACGCGGCTCCTGGCGTGGGCTTGGCCGCCCCGCAAATCGGTGTTTCGCTGCGCCTGTTCGTGATCGACGTGGCCAGTGGCGAAGACGCTCCGAGCGACTTGCGCGTGTTCGTCAATCCCGAGATCGTCGAGAAGACGGGCGACGTGCGGAACGAAGAGGGTTGTCTCTCGTTTCCGGGCATCCACGAGCAAGTCGACCGCGCCGAGCGCATCCGCGTACGCGCCCAGGACGTGAAGGGTGCTTCATTCGAGCTCGAGGCCGAGGGCCTGCTCGCGATTGCCGTCCAACACGAGCACGACCACCTCGACGGTCAACTGCTCGTCGACCACTTGAGCCTGCTCCGTCGCCGGCTCGTGCACCGCGCCATGCTGAAGCGCGCCGACGACGCGGCGGAATGAAACCACGCGCGATCTTCTTTGGCACGCCCGAGATCGCTGCGGTGTGCTTGCAGGCCGTGTGCGAGGTGGCCGAGGTCGTGCTGGTCGTGACTCAGCCGGACCGTCCTTCGGGCCGCGGCATGAAACTGACACCACCAGCCGTCAAAGTGCTCGCGCTCGAGCGCGGGATCCCGGTGGAGCAGCCGCGGAAGATCCGCACCGATGCGTTTGCCGAGCACCTGCGGGCGCTGCGCGCCGACGTTGCCGTGGTGGTGGCGTACGGCCGCATCCTGCCGTCCGCCGTGCTTCTGGCCCCGCGCCTCGGTTGCGTCAACGTGCACGCTTCGCTCTTGCCCGAGCTGCGCGGCGCGGCGCCGATCCAGTGGGCGATCCTGTCGGGACACACGCGCACCGGTGTGTGCCTGATGCAGATGGACGAGGGCATGGATACCGGTCCCGTGCTCGCGTGCCGCAGCCTCGAGATCGGGCCGCGCGAAACGGCTGGGGAGCTTTCGGTGCGCCTCGGGGCGCTCGGCGCCGACCTTCTGCGCGCCGAGCTGCCGCGCTACCTGCGCGGCGAGCTCACGCCCCAGCCTCAAGATCACGCTGCTGCCACGCTCGCGCCGATCCTGACCAAGGAGCATGGGCGAGTGGGCTTCGGCCGCACCGCGCGCGAGCTGCACGACCTCGTGCGTGGCAGCCACCCGTGGCCCGGCGCCTACGCGTTTCTCGCAGGCGAGCGCGTCAAGATCCATCGCGCGCACGTGCTCGTCGACGACGGCCGGCACGGCGAGCCCGGCACGGTGGTGCGCGCAGACCGCCACGGCATCGAGATCGCGTGCGGCCAGGGCGTGCTCGTGCTGGACGAGCTGCAGCCCGAGGGACGGCGGCGCATGAGCGCGGAGCAGCTCTGCGCCGGCACGCGCCTGCAGCGCGGCTCGCGCTTCACGAGTACAGTCGAGGCGCCATGAAGATCTACACTAAGACGGGCGATCAGGGGCAGACGGGACTGTTCGGAGGAGCGCGCGTGTCGAAGGCGGCGCTGCGCGTGCAGACCTACGGCGAGGTCGACGAGCTCAATGCCGTGCTCGGCGTGGCGGTTGCTCATACCACCGATGCTCGCACGGCGGATCTGCTGCGCGCGGTGCAGCACGACTTGTTCGCGCTCGGCGCCGAGCTGGCGAAGGCGCCGGGCAAAGACGTGGATCTCGGCGTGGCGCTGTTGCAGGAGAGCGACGTGACGCGCCTCGAGCAGGCGATCGACGAGCGCGAGCGCGATCTCGCGCCGCTCAAGGCATTCGTGCTGCCGGGTGGCTGCGCCGAGGCTGCATTCCTGCACGTGGCGCGGGCTACCGCGCGGCGCGCAGAGCGCG
>JBIOJD010000460.1:0-3350 GCA_044450485.1 Polyangiales bacterium
CGACGGCCTTGCGGCCCTGTCCGAGCACCACCTGCTCGCACAAGCCGCGCAGCACCGACAGCTTCGGCGCACACAGGCTTTCGAGCAGCGCCGGTGTCGGTCGCGCGGCTCGTTCGCAGCGCGGCCACTCGTCCTCGAAGTGGATCTGCGCCAGACCGTTGCAGATCATGCGCTGGGTCGTCAGGAGCTGCATCAAGCGCAAGAACTCGGCTTGCATGAGCGGACGCCTCGCCGCCTGGCCGAGCAGCGCGGCAATCGGGTGCCGCAGCTCGTCGTGCTCGAGCTGCTGGGCAGGCGTCATCTCCACCGGCACGCGCGTGTCGGTGCGCGATGGAAGCTGGCGCAGCACGTCTTTGCGCACCCGGCGCAACATCACGCTCGAGAGCCGCTCGCGCAGCGTGTCGAGATTGCGTACGCCCGCGACACTGCGCCCGCCATCCGTGCCGCTCAGACTGTGCCAGGGTACGATTCGCCACTTGGGCTCGAGCGCCACGTCGTCGACGAAATCCATGATCGACGCAAGCTCTTCGAAGCGGTTCTCCATCGGCGTGCCCGTGAGCACGAGCCGGTAGCGCGGCGCGAGCGCCTTGACGTACGCAGCCGATTTGGTGGCCCAGTTCTTGATGCGCTGGGCCTCGTCGAGCACGACCAGCTCGGGCGCGAAGCGCTGCACGGCCGCGAAATCGCGCAAGAGCTGCTCGTAGCCAATCACGAGGAAGCCGCGTTTGGTGCGCTCGTACAGCTCAGCGCGCGCAGCAGGAGAGCCATCGACGATCGTCAGCGGCACGTCCGAGGTCGCGTCCCATTCGCGCTTCCATTGTGACTTGAGCGCGGCCGGCACGATCAGCAAGCCCTTGCGGACCCGTCGTGCTTCGAGCAATGCATGACAGGCCGCGATCGCCTGCGTGGTCTTGCCGAGACCCATGTCGTCGGCGAGCAACAGGCGTCCCGTGTCGAAAAAGCGCTGCACACCTTCGCGTTGATACGAGTACAGCTTGCGCCGCAACGAAGTCAGTTTCTTCGTCGCTGTCGTGGCGTGGCCTTGCGCTTCGACGCGCCGCTCCGCGCGCGCCCGCTCTTCGGCCAGCAGCGTCACGACCGCAGGCTCGGCTTCGAGCCGATTTCGCACCAGAGCGCGTTCCAGCGCCGTGATCAACGCAAGACGCCGCTTTGGAGCGTCCAGCACTGTCGCCAAGGGCCTGCCTCGTGAAAAGCCCTCGAGCTCGATCGCTCGACCGCCGGCGATGAACGCGAGGCGCGCGAGCCGGTCACCGGGGCCCGTGAGTGGATGCACGGGCGACCAGCTCAAGCGGCCGCGCCGGCTGCCATTCGTCCTTTCTTTCTCTGCGCGCACGAGCGCACCCGAGGCCTCGAGCGCTTGCAACACGACCAACGCGTGCTTGCACAGCCCGAGCGAGCTGCGCACGAAGTCGGCGCAGCCACAGCTCATGCTGAGCGGCGCGACCGCGAGCAAGGCGGTCTCGTAAGGCAGGTCCTTGCTGCCGCGCACGCCTGCACGCTTGCCGCGTGCCACCCGGTAACTTCCGAGCGTGTGCCCGCCACCCGGTCGCTGGGCGATCCGCACACCATCGCGCTCCGCGAAACCGTGCCGGCGCCAGAGCGCCTCGAGCGCGGCCTTGCGCACCGGCCAGTCCGCGCCCTCGGTGACCCGCAACACCTGCTCCACGATCCGCCCAGGCGCAATTCGCCCGAACCGGCCCTTGGCCAAGGACAACAACATCTCACGCGTTTCATCGAGCTCGGGTGTCGCGGCAGGCGCCACGGGTCGGGCCTTCCTCTCGTTCATGCCGCGGGCGTAGCCGAAGAAAGGGCGAAGTGGAAGGTGCTCGGGAACGCCTCCGCGCAATCTCCGAGAGGGGCCTTGCCGCGCCGACCAAACCGTCGATAGATAGCGGCGTGGCGCGGCGGGCTCGGCAGCTTGCGAACGGATCGGCGGTCGGGGAGATCGGCGTTCATGATCCGTTCGAGTTGATTCGACACCTCGCGCGCAGTCAGAGCGATCCGCGCAAGGCCGTAGCCGAGCTGGTGCAGAACGCACTCGACGAACAGGCGGCGCGCATCACCATCGAGCGACTGCGCGATCAGGGCGAAGCGGTGTTGTCGATCCTAGACGACGGTCGCGGTGTGCTGCCTGAGCTCGGTCGCGCCGATGCGCTCGCGGCCATCGCCACCAACATCGGGCATTCGCGCAAGCGTCAACTGTCGTTCGACGAGCGCATGCGCCAGGCGATGCTCGGCCAGTACGGCATCGGCTTGCTCGGGTTCTGGGCCGTGGGGCACGAGCTGCAGATCCGCTCGCGGGTGGGTGATTCCGAAGTCTGGGCGCTGACGCTGTTCGAGGACTCGCCGCGCTACACCGTCGCGCGCGTGCCCGACGTCATCGGGCGGCAGGGCACGTGGACCGAAGTGCAAGTCCGGCGGCTTCATCGCGCAGCGATGGCACCCACGGCGGGCGGCCGGCTCGCGATCTATCTGTCAGTCGAGCTGCGTGGGCAGCTCGTGCGTCATGGTACCGAGCTGCGCCTGATCGATCGGCTCGCGCGGGGCACGGCCGACAAGCACATCGTGATCAAGCCGAGCCAGCTCTCGGGCGAACGTCTACCCGGGCTCGAGCCTCTTCGCGTCTCCGGATACCCGTATCCGATCGATCTCGCCTTGCACTACGCCGGCGACGCCGGGTCCGATTCGGGTCGCGTGCGGCTCGCGTGCGCGGGAGCTGTCGTCTTGTCGGACGTGACCGAGCTGCCGGAGCTCGCGCACGCGCCTTGGGACGACGCGCGCCTGTGCGGTGTGATCGACTTTCCGCACCTCGAGGTTCCTCCGGGGTCGCGGCGCGGCATCGTGCCGAACGCCGCGGCCGCAACGCTGATCGAAGCGTTGCAAGGCATCGAAGCCACGGTGAGCGCGCGCCTCGAGGAGCGGGCTCGCGCAGAAGCGGCCTCGCTGTCCGAAGACTTGCACAAGCAGCTCGCGCGTTTGTTCACGAAGGTGACTGGCTACGTTCCACACCTCGAGTGGTTCCCGGTTGCGAGGCGCAGCGGCGCGCTCGAGGGAGCGCCCCTCGCCGGCAGCAGCCTGGGCGCGGCACCGAGGCCCGAGCCCGAGCCGAAGCAAGACGAGTCGCGCCAGTTCGAGATCTTTCCACCGGGACCGCTGGACCAAGTGACCATCAGGCCGGCCAAGCCGGAGCTGGCCCTCGGTGAGCGCCGCGAGCTTCGAGCGCTGGCCAGAGACGCGCTCGGCCGCACGCTCCGCGACGAGATCGCGTTCGAATGGCGAGCGCATGCCGCGCTCACGCTGTCGGCCGACGGTGGCAGCGCTGCCATCAC
>JBIOJD010000461.1:0-3340 GCA_044450485.1 Polyangiales bacterium
CGACCCCGAGCTGGAAGCCGTACGGGTTGGAGGAGCGGGCCACGATGGAGATCGACCGCAACTGGACGCTCGCGAGCGACCCACTGGCTCGCGAGCGCACGGCCTGGCACGACGTGCCGACCGGGCCTACGTCACGGCCCTGGTCGCGCGTCGTCGCGTGAGTGTCGGCAAGCCACAGGCTACTCGACCGTACCGTCCGAGCTCGCCTCCGCATATGCGAGCGGCAGAATCCGAGCCAAACGCGCGGCCCACTCGGCTTGGCCTGCGTCGTCGGCGATCAGGTCCTGCCGGACCTCGATCTCGACGTGCAGGCGGCCACCGCGCTCGCCGTACTCGACCACTGCGTAGTCGGTCTGGTCGCTGACAGCGTAGGGTTGGTTGTCGCCGACCACGAGGTCGGGCTCGGTGCGCAGCAGCGCGAGCAATGGACCCGCCAGCCGCGCATCGCGTTGGTACAGGACGCCAGCATGCCAAGCGCGCCCCTGGTTCATGTACACGGGCGTGAAGCTATGCACCGTGACCACCACGCTCGGTTGACGGGCGCGCGCCCGGCGCTCGAGCTCGGCGACGATGCGCGCGTGGTAAGGCTGAAAGACGCTGCGTGCGCGCTCTTCGGCGTCGGCGCGTGAGAGCATGCGGTTGCCAGGAACGTGCGTGCGCTCGCTCAGGCTGACGATCGAGCTCGGCGAATCGAGCGGACGATTGCAGTCGATGACGAGGCGCGAGTAGGTCTGCAGGATCGCGCAGGCGTCGAGGCTGGCCGCGAGCTTTCGTGCGAGCCCTGCCGCGCCGATGTCCCAGGCGACGTGGGTGTCGAGCTCGGCCGGCGAGAGTCCCAAGTCGCCGAGCACGCGCGGGATGCGCCGCCCGGCATGGTCGCAGAGCAACACGAACGGCGAGCGCGAGCCGCCGGCTACGACCTCGAACGGCGCAGGCTCATCGGGTTGCAGCATGCGCCTCCGACTACCACGTTTATGGCTGCTTCGGCAGCGGCTTGCGCACTGGCTGGGTTGTCGTTAAGAGCTGCGCATGAGCAGCACGACCGTCGTCGTTCCCGAGCGCTTTCGCGGCCCACCGAAGTCGGGCAACGGCGGCTACGTGTGCGGACTGTTTGGCGGGCTCCTGACGCACGGTCGCTACGATCTGCCCGAGCAACGGGCAGCCGAGGTGACGCTGCGCGCGCCCGTGCCCCTCGACCAGCCGATCGTCGTGCGGCATCTCGGAGAGTCGCTCACCGCGCATCATGGCGAGACGTTGATCGCAGAAGCCAAGCTCGCGACGCTCGCTCTCGAGGTTCCAGAGCCGGCCACTTGGGACGAGGCGCTCGCGGTGCGTGACACCTCGCCTTCGCTCACCCTCGGCATGCACCCGTGGCTCGGCGGCATGCGCAAGGGCTTTCATCCGGTCTGCTTTTGCTGCGGCGCGGAGCTCGCACCTGACGAGGGCCTGCACGTCTATGCGGCGAAGGTGCCAGAGCGCCGCCAGGTCGCGGCGGCGTGGGCTTGCGACCCGGCGCTCGCCGGCGCCGACGGCCAGGTCGCTCCCGAGGTGCTGTGCGCGGCGCTCGACTGCCCAGGCCAATTCGCGTGGCTGGCGGAAGGTACGCGCACAGGGTTGCTCGGCCGTCTCACCGCGCGCGTCGAGCATCCAGTTCGCGCAGGCGAGCGCTGCGTCGTGATCGGCTGGACCATGGGTAGCGAGGGCCGCAAGTACTACTCCGGGACCGCGCTCTTCGACGAACGACGGCGCCTGTGCGCTTACGCCAAAGCCGTGTGGATCGGCCGCGGGTGAGTGCGCCGCTGACCGTGACCGCCGGTCCAGAGCGAGACTGCCTACGCGCCGTAGAAGCGCAGCGCGTTGTCGCGCAGCAACGCGCGCGGCGCTTGGTCGCCGCGCTCAGCCGCGAGCCGCGCGTAGGCTTCGAAGATGTGTGTATAGGGCGCGCTGACCTTGTCCATCGGGAAGTTCGACGCGAAGAAGCAGCGCTCCACGCCGAACTGGTCGAGCGCGTGCCGCACCAGCGGCGCAACGCGCTCGGTGAGCTCGTCGACGCTCGGGGGCGTGCTGCGCGTGTGAAAGCCAAAGCCGAGGATCGGCATGGCGAGGCCGGAGATCTTCGCGTGCACGTTCTTGTGCGCTGCGACCTTGGCCAGATCGTCACGCCAGGCGGCGAGAATGCTCGCGCGCTCGGACTCGGTCTTGCCGACATCACCGACTTGGCCGCCGACGGCGACCGGCGTGCCGAGATGATCGAGCACGATCGCTGCCTGCGGAAAACGCTCCGCGAGCGCAGCCACGTCTGCGAGCTGCGTGGAGTACACCCACGCATCGAATCGCAGCCGGCGCTGGGCGAGGACTTCGAAGCCGCGCAGGAAGCCTGCGCTGGCGTAGAGATGCGGTTCTTTGGTCCAGCGCATGATGCGCCGGCTCGGGTGATGCGAGGCCATCTGGCGAATGCCGCGCAGCTTGGGGCTCGCCTGCGCGTGCGCGTCGAGCACGCTGCCGAGGCGCTCCGAGGTCAAGTCCGCGTGGCCGACGATTGCGCCGAGCCGCATGCCAGCAGCCTCGAACGGCAGGGTCTCGAGCCAGCGGGTCTCACCCGAAGGGCCCTCGCGCCCGGCCCACCCGGCTTCGACGTGGACGAGCGTGTCGACCTTCATCGGTGCTGCCCCGTCGCGTACGTCTGCGGGTAAGTGCGGCGCGACGAGATAGTCCGAGCGGCCCACGAACCCGCGCACCGGCGGAGGCAGGAGCCCAGTCGCGACCTTGCGCAACACGTTGGGCCAGCGCCCGAGCAGCTTCACGAACGCGGAGACCGCGCGCGGCGTGGTGCGCGGATCCCAGAGGTGGACGTGCGGATCGACGATCGGGAACGGGATGGTCATGGCCGGGGAGCATTGCGCCGCTGATGCGGCGCTGCAAGTCCGGGGACCTGTTCGGCGACGTCAATTCGAATCTCTCATGCGGGCTCGAGATCTTCGACCTCGACCAGAACCTGACGCGCCTTGACTTGGTCGCCGCGCTTGCAACGCACGGCCGCGACCACGCCGTCCTTGTCTGCCGGGACGCGCAGCTCGAGCTTCATGGCCTCCACCACCGCCAGCGTCTGTCCGCGGGTCACCGCCTGGCCGACCCGTACGGGCAGTTCCACGACGGCACCGTCCATCGGTGCGAGCGCGCGACCGCTGCCGTGGGCGTAAACCTCGCGCGGCGGCGCATGCGTGATGTCCTCGAATGCGCAGGGCTCGTGGTCGTGTTGCAGCCACAGCCGCTCGCCCTCCCAGGCGTGCTCGAAGCGCTCGCGCAACCCGTCGAGCACCATGTCCATCGATGCGTCGTC
>JBIOJD010000462.1:0-3326 GCA_044450485.1 Polyangiales bacterium
CCGCCACGCTCGACCACGGGCCGCGGCTTCGCGAGGTACAGCGGCACGATCGGGATCTTCTCGAGGTACACGTACTGCCACACGTCGAGCTCGGTCCAGTTCGAGAGCGGGAACACCCGGATGCTCTCACCCGGGTTGTGCTTGCTGTTGTAGAGGTTCCACAGCTCGGGCCGCTGGTTCTTGGGATCCCACTGTTGGAAGCGATCGCGGAACGAGTACACGCGCTCCTTGGCGCGGGATTTCTCCTCGTCGCGCCGCGCGCCACCGAACGCCGCGTCGAAGCCGTGCTTGGTGAGCGCCTCGACCAGCGCCTGAGTCTTCATCACGTCGGTGTACTTCTTGCTGCCGTGATCGAACGGGTTGATGCCTTGCTCGACCCCCGCCTGGTTCGTGTGCACGATCAGCTCGAGCCCGTTCTCCTTACAGAAGCGATCGCGAAACGCGATCATGTCGCGGAACTTCCAGGTGGTGTCGATGTGCATCAACGGAAACGGGAGCTTCGCCGGGTGGAACGCCCGCAGCGCGAGCCGCATCAGCACCGATGAATCCTTGCCGATCGAGTACAGCATGACCGGCTTCTCGAACTCGGCCGCCACCTCCCGGATGACGTGGATGCTCTCGGCCTCGAGCTGCCGCAGGTGAGTGAGTCGGTGGGCGTCGATCTGCATCGGGCGACGAAGGGTAGCAGGAAAACGGGGCCGGTCCGGGAACGGGGGTCTACCTCGCAAGCGCCGGCGTTTCAACCTGTACGGCCCGAGGCCTCCGGGCGCAGCTGGCTGCCTCGGGACAGCTGTCCCTGGCAATCTGGCCCGCGAGGGACGCGTGTCCCGTGGACGCCGTGACGCGTGTTTGGCTCCATGAAGCCATGAGCTCAGGACATAAGGAGGCCCTCATGAGCGCACCTGCACGGTCTGTCGCCATCTTCGGTTATTATCTCTTCGGCGTCGCACTCGCCTTGATGTTCGCGCCGAACTTGCTGCTGGTGCCACTCGGCTTCGCGCGGGTCGTGGACGTCTGGGCACGCGTGGTCGGGGCGCTCGCGCTGGTCATCGGCGTCTACTACCTCGTGGCCGCCAAGAACGAGCTCGAGCCGATGCTCCGCGCCAGCGTGCCGGTGCGAGCCTCCGTCATCTTCGTCTTCGGCGCGCTGGTCGTGCTCGGCTTCGCGCCACCTGCGCTGCTCGGCTTCGGCGTGGTCGACCTCGCCGCTGCCTCGTGGACCGCGAGCGCGTTCGCCAAGGCCGCGGCGAAAGCACCCGCGTGAGGCCACGTCACTCGCGCCCGAAGCCGAGCTCGCGCGCCCGCACGATGGCTTGAGGCCGACCTTCGACACCGAGCCGCGCGTATAGCCTCGACAGCGCATTGCGCACGGTCTTCTCTGCAATCCCCAGCCGTGCTGCGATCTGGAGGTTGTCGAGGCCTTGAGCCACGGCGAGCAGCAATTCACGCTCGCGCGGCGTGCCGTCGAAGCCAGCCGGAGCCGGCTTCTCGGCGACGAAGTCCGCGATGATCTCGCAGAAGCGTTCGAAGGCGGGCTCACCCGCGAGCGGGACGTGGTTGCGCGTCGCGAGCGACTCGAAGCGCGCGCCCGGAATCGCCGCAGCGAGCTCGCGGCCGTAGTCGACCGGAACCATCGCATCGCCCTCGGCGTGGACGACGAAGGTCTCGACGCGCAACGCGGGCAAGAGCGGCCGGACGTCGCTCTGATCAGCGGCCCGCAGCGTCGCTGCAGCGCGCGCACCGTCGCAAGCCACGCGCTGCTGCTCGTTGAGCGCGGCCGCTTGGTCGGGCGTGGCGTCGGGCACCATGCTCGTCGTGAAGAATTGCTGCACCGCGGGGTTGTCGCGGCCCCAGCCCATCTCCATCACACGCAGCAGCGCGTCGCGGTACTCGACCGCTCTGGCCGAAGGCGCTCGGGCCATCAGCCCGCAGCCGAAGCCGCCGAGGATCACGAGTCGGCTCACGCGCTCGGGATGTGCAGCGGCATAGGTGATCGCCGTCGCCGAGCCCGCCGAGATCCCGAGCAGCGCGAAGCGCTCGAGCCCCGCAGCATCCACCACCGCGGAGAGCTCCTCGACCGCAGCCTCGGGCGTGGGCTTCGTTTCGTCCTTGGCCGAGAGGCCACAGCCGCGTGCGTCGTAGCGAATCAGCGTCACGTCGCGCCCGAGGCGCTCGAGCCACGGCCGCCATATGGC
Organism: Polyangiales bacterium; assembly: GCA_044450485.1. Lineage (GTDB taxonomy): Bacteria > Myxococcota_A > Polyangia > Polyangiales > JAFGIB01 > CAVZVA01. The sequence continues at coordinate 2,196 of JBIOJD010000462.1, forward strand.
CGAGCGCAGGTCGTGCTCGACGTGCGTCATCCAGTGCGCCGCCCGCACGAGCGCAGGCCCCTTGCCCGTGCGGGCCCAGGCGATGCGCGTACCGGACGCGACGTGCGTGAACCGCAGCTCTTGGGTCAGTGCCATCGCGCCCGTTCATCCCACAGGAGCCGCGAGGGAGCGGCGAAGCCGAGAGCCCCGCGCCTTCCGCAGCTCAGAACACCGCGCCCAGACCGAGGCCGCCCCACGGCAGGAAACCGCCGGCGCCGAAGATCGGTGTGAACCCGATCTTGAAGTTGAAGCCCCCGTCGTGCGGCACGTAGCGGTAACCGATCGTCGCGGTTCCGGCGACGCCGAAGCCCGATGCGTGCGCCGCCGCCTTGCCGACTCCGGACGCGCCTGCCGACGCATTCACGAGCAGGGGACCCAGGCCGAGCTCCAGCTTGTGATCCGCGGAGCCGACCCCCATGTAGTTGAACATCACGGGGATGAACAGAATGCTCGCGTGGGCGCTCGAGGTGCCCGAGCTCGCGCTCAAGGAGATGTAGCCGAACCCGATGCGTGCTGCGATGTCGTCCGTGAAGAAGCGCTCGTAGTCGATCGAATAGATCCCGCCGTTGCCCAAGAGCTCGGCGTAGAGCACGTTCATGGCAGTTCGCCGCGTGTCCACCGGCGCGACCGGGCCGGCGTTCGGGCCGTAGATGCTCGGAAGTGCGGCCGGTGTCGGTGCGGGCGCGGGCGCCGGACCGGGCGCAGCGGGCGCGCCCTCTGCGGGCGGGGGCTCCGGCGGCATCGCCTCGGGCGAGCCCGCTTGGCCGGACTGCGCCGCGACGAGAGTCACATGGACCGTGGCCAATCCCGCAAACATCGCGACCAAACCGACGAGCTGCAAGCTCCGCTTCATGAGGGCCCCTCCTGGCGCGCAAAGGTCCGCGCGCGAACGTGTGAATGTCTCGAGATCCGGCGCCCAGATTATCACGGCGGTAGCGCAGACGACTCGCTCCGTACGAAGACTCAGGCAAAACCGTCTGCACAAGCTCCCACACGAACGCACCATTTCTATTCGTAGGCGCTTCGTGATTAGCATGGCCGCCCCCCCGACAAGGAGCCCGTCATGGCCGCGAAGAAGAAGACCGCGAAGAA
>JBIOJD010000463.1:0-3316 GCA_044450485.1 Polyangiales bacterium
GCATTAATCCCGCGCTGCGAGCACCATGGCGCTACGCCCCGCCGCAGGAAACCGGTAGTTCGAGGAGGACTCCACAATGAATACGAAGCATTTTGCTGCTCTGGCCCTCGCTGCCGCCGTGTGTGGCTGCGCCGCGGCCCCCGTCGAGAACACCAGCCCGGTCCAAGGCACGGGCGAGGCGCTCACCACGCAGGAGTGCGCGACGCAGCGCGATAGCTGCTTCAGCGCCAATCCGATTTTCGGATTCTTCACCTGCCCGGTCCAATACGGCCAGTGTCTGGCCACCGCCAGCAACGGTCTGCCCGCACAAGTCACGTCCGCGATCAGCGCGGCCAATGGTTGCGCCAGCATCGAAGCGACTTGTCTCGGCAAGGCGACCACGGCGGCGGACAGGTTGGCATGCACCGAGAACGCGGCCTCGTGCCTGGCTGAGGTCGTGGGCGCGCGCCTACCCAAAGTGGTGACGGGCACAGCGGAGTGTGTGTCTAGCTCTGTGGACTGTGTTCGCGCGGCCAAGTCGGCGAGCGATCTCGCGGGCTGCGGTGAGACGCTGCAGAGCTGCGCGGTTGGCCAAGCCGTTTCCGTTCTGCCGCCCGCGGTCGGCCAGGCGGTCACGACCGTCAGCGAGTGTCTGGCTTCCCTGCGCACGTGCACCGAAGCTGCGACGACGCCGGCCGCGCTCACGACATGCTCCGAGACCGAGGTCCAGTGCGTCGCCGAGGGGCTCAACGTGCCCGCGCCCAGCGACTTGGGGGCCGAGGCGGTCAAGTGCGCGGAGAACGGCGCTCAATGCGTGCTGGACGCATCGAGCGCTGCCGACCTCCAAGACTGCACCGCCAGTCTCGTCGCGTGCAACGGAACGATCGCGACGGCGGCGCTGACCTGCGACCAGAAATGGACGCGTTGTCTGGCCCAGAATCCGTTCGGGTTCTTGCAGTGCGCGTTCGATCTGGCGACCTGCCAGTGAGCTGAGAGACTATCGCAGGCGGGAGATCGGCTCCCGCCTGCGACGCAGTCCTTGCGGAAGCTGCGCCGAGCGCATAGACAGAGCCCATGCGTCGCACCGCGCACATCGCTGCCGTGTTGTTGCTCGCGTGCGCGGCGTGCAAGGCGTCGACGGCGGGCACGACGAAGCCCGCTGCGGGCAAGACGCGGTCCGGCACGGCTGGTGCCACCGCGAGCGGTGAAGGCCAGGGCTCCGCGACCAGCGGTTCCAGCGGGAGCGGCGCCGCGGGGTCGCCAGCGAGCGCGATGGACGCGGGCGCGAGCCCTTCGAGCCAGGGTGGCGGGAAGCACGACGCGGGAGTCAATGCGGGACCCGACGCCGGCACGATGATGGTGACGATGCGCGCCGATGCGTCCGCCGGCGACGCCGCCCCTGATGCGCTCGTCGGCACCCTCGGCACTGGCAGCTGTTGCCAGGAGCAGACCACGCCCGGATGCGACAACGCAGACCTTCAGGTGTGCGTCTGCGAAAAGATCCCTGCGTGCTGCACCACGGCGTGGTCCAAGGCCTGCGTCCTGATCGTCCAACAGAAGTACTGCCAGCCTGGCGTCCGCGATTGCGTATGCGGCACCAACGTCGACGCCGGCCAGTGGGGCCAGACGTCGTGCTGCGACACCGCCTGGACCGACACCTGCAACACGGTCGCCGAGATCAAGTGCAGCGCCGTAGTCGGCTGCTTCTGAACAGCCGACCATGGGGTCGCCTTGCCTTGGGGCGTTGCGTTCGCCATGCTCGGGCCGGAGCCTGAGCACGATGGTGGACGCGCGAGCCTCGATCTTTCCGAATGGCGTGAAGCTGGTGAAGTGGCCGCGCAAGGAGGCGCCCACTGCGCAGAGCGTGGCCGATGCGATGACGAGCTTTGGCTACCGGGTCTACGACCTGCAGACGGTGCCGGCTTGGTTCGAGCGCAGCCGTCACGCGCACGACGAGCCGGAGATCCGCGGCGCAGTCGAGGGCGTCATCACGTTTCACTTCGACGAGTATCCGGTCACGATCGAGGCGGGCGACATCCTGCTCATCCCGGGCGGCGTCGCGCACGAAGTGATCACCCACAACGGCCAGCCGTTCTCGGCGTACAAGGGCTCGCTCAGCGGTGAGCGGAAGGTCACCGAGCACGCCGACGGTAGCGGCAGTGTGGAAGACCTCGCGCGCCGCGCCGGCGGTTCACCTTCGGCCTAGCGCTGCGGCAGGGTGACTTCGACCCACCTCGCATGCACCTCATCGGAATAGACCTCGACGGCACGCTCGAGGACAGTCGCGACGACATGACCGCGGCCGCAGGGCGCGTGCGCGCGCGCCTAGGCCTGCCGGCGCGCGACGCTGCGCAGCTGCGGCCCTGGGTCAACGCGGGCATGGAGCGGCTCTACCGCGCGTGCTTCGACGACTATCTGGCGCAAAGCGAAACCGCCGTGCGCGAAGAGCACGTACGCCGAGCGTACGAGGCCGACTACCTGCAGAACGTTGCGGTTCAGACGCGGCTTTACGATGGAATCGCGGATGCGCTCCCGCGGCTGGCTGAGCTCGGCGCCGTGTGCTGCATCACGAACAAGCCCGAGCACATCTCGCGGCGGCTGCTCGAGGTGCTGGGCGTGGCACACCATTTCACCACTGTGATCGGGGGCGACACCTGCCCCAAGGCCAAGCCCGACCCGATCATGCTGCGGACTGCCGCCGAGCGCGCCGGCTTCGATTCGACGCGCGGCCGCGCCTTCATGATCGGCGACACCGACGGCGACATCGAGCTCGCGCGCGCGTTCGGCGCGACCGCGGTGTGGTGCGCCTGGGGCTACGTCGATGCGCCCAAGCTGCGCCCCGACCAGGAGGCGCGCCAGCCTCGGGAGCTGCCCGAGATCGTGCGTGCAGCGGCCGGGCGCTGAGGCAGACGGCGCAACTCGCGGTAACGATGTTGCCCGGCCGCGCATCGAAGAGAGGGATGACGGGCTTTCTAGAGCTGCGACGCAAGGCAGCGTCGCACTTGCCCCGGACCGCGTGCTCGTTGCCGCGCGTGGTGTGCGCAGTGCTAGCTCTCGAGGCGATGGCGTGCCCGACCGAGGCGTTCGCCTGTGGCGTTTCTGGGCCGGACGGCGTTTGGTCCTGCAGTCTCGAGGAGCACGACGAAGAGCTTCGGCCGCGCTGGCACGTCGGTGCCAGCGGGCTGTACACCGTGACCACGCTCAACTTCGGCCACGGCTTGCGCGGCGATCAGCAGCGGTCGGCCGCGCTCGCGTCGCTGACCTACGCGCCGACTCGGCGCTTCACGCTGCAGGCCAGCGCTGGCGCTGCCTTCGGCGGCGCCCTCACGGTCCAAGA
>JBIOJD010000464.1:0-3316 GCA_044450485.1 Polyangiales bacterium
CTGGACGCGATTGCGTCTGCTCAGCACGCTGGGCACCCTGGCTCACGACGATCCTGATCTCGCCACCCGCGAGCTGATACGCACCAAGGCGCGGTGGGGACGCAGCGGCTTCGATCTGGTGGCGACCATGCAGGCGAGCGCAGAGGCCATGCTCGCGCTCTACCGCGATGACCAGCGTGCCTGCCAGGCGCTGCTGCCCGGTTACGAGCCGTTCTTCAAGTCCGTGCTATCGGGGATGCCGCTGCTGCGCGGCAACGCGCTGCTCATGCGGGCGCGCTTGGCACTGGCAGCGGCTCGCGCCAGCGACGCACGCGAAGCGTTGTGTCTCGGGGCTGAGGACGACGCACGCGCAGCGGCCTCGCTCGGCTTGGCGTGCTTCGAGCATCACGTACGCTTGATCCGAGCGGGCGCAGCGGCGCGACGCGGAGATCTGGACACTGCGCAAGCCGTGCTGTCGCTCGTGCTCGCGGATCGCGGCGACCAACCGGACGTGGCGTTCACCGTGGCCGCAGCCGAGCGCAGATTGGGGGCTCTGCAAGGCGGTGAGCCCGGACGCATGCTCGTCGCGCGTGCCGACGCGGCCCTGCGCGCTCAGGGTGTCGAGAATCCCGAAGCCTTCATTCGACTGTTCGCGCCTGGTTTCGACTCCGGCTGATTACGGCCGCGTGCTCTGCTTGCTCCGAGGGCCATGGATCTGCTGGCGCAGAGACTCGGCCAGCTCGAGCATGGGTAAGCCTGGATCGTCGACGAGATCCGCGTCCAGCTCTACGATGCGACCCTCGCCGCCGCACGGCCGCAGCGCTTCCAACCCAGGCGCTTTGCAGAGCTGCTGCGCCATGCCGCGCGGGGTCACGAGCACATCCGGGTCCAGGGTCAGAACCTGCTCGGCGTCGAGCGCGGGCCAACCGCGGTAGTGCCCGGCAGTGACGTCGACCGTGCCCGCGTAAGTCAGCACGTCGTGATAGCTCGTGCCGGGGGCGCCGCCGTAGAGCTGCTTGCCGTAGGCCGCGAGGTACAGAGCGCGCGGCCGCGCGTTCTGCGGCACGTCGGCGGCCACGGCTTCGAGCTCGTGGACGAAGTCCTGCGCGAGCCGCTCCGCGCGCTGCTCCGCTGAGACCAGCTTGCCGATCACGCGAATCGTGGCGAGCAAGCTGTCGAGCCCGCCCATGTCGCCGAGATCGAAGACCACCGTGCCTTGCTCACGCAGCCGTGCTGCGTAGCGCGGGTCTCCAAAATGGTTGCTGAGCAGGAGGTCGGGGTGCAATGCCAGAATCGGCTCGAGGTCGGCGGGTGACTCGAGCCCCGCGATCTTCGTGTAGCGCCGGCCATAGCGCGGGCTGTTCTTGCTCAGGTGCGTGACCGCGACCACACGCTCGGGCTCGCACAGCTCGAACAGCACTTGATCCGCGACCAGGCTCGTCGATGCGATGCGTTCGTAGCGGCGCAGTGGCGCGACCGCCTCCGAGGCGTCGCGGATGCCGCGGCTCCCGTCGGGCAGCGTGAGCTCGAGGATCGCCTGTGCGACGGGCTCGACTTGTTCCGGTCGAAATTGCGCTTCGCGCTTCACCCCGGCGGCGCCCGCGACGCTCGCGCACAGCGACAGCACCAAGGCCGCGAGGTTCTGGGCATCGAGACGCGTCACGTCGGGCGTTCCGCCGGCCGAAATCCGAGCGCGCCGCCGGGCACGAGCTCGACTCCGTACACGCGAAGCACGTTCTGCACGGTGATCACGCTCTCCGCGGTGCCCGAGGCCATGGCGCGCCCGCGGTCGAGCAGCAGCGCGCGGTCCGCGAAGCGCAGCGCGTCGTCGAGCTGATGCAACACGATCACCACGCAATGCCCGTCATCCGCGAGCCGGCGCAGGGTCGCGAACAGCGCCAAGACGTGCGCCACGTCGAGAGCCGACGTGGGCTCGTCGAGCAGCAGCACCCTTGCCTCGGTCGCGAGCGCTCGTGCCAAGAGCACGCGGCGCTGCTCGCCGTAGGACAGCTCGGGTAGAAGACGCGTGGCCAGGTGCGCCACGTCGGCGCGCTTCATCGCGGCGTCGATGGCGTAACGGTCGCGGTCGGAGAGCTGTGCGAGCGCGTCGCGGTGGGCGTAGCGACCGTGCGCCACGAGCGCGTGCACGGGCAAGCGCGCGGTGAGCAGCGATCGTTGTGGCACGAGCGCCATCCGCCTGCCGAGCTCACGCGGCGCCAACTGCCGGAGATCCACGCCCGACAACGCGACCCTGCCTTCGTACGGGAGCAGGCCGGCGCACGCGCGCAGCAGCGTGGTCTTGCCGGCGCCGTTCGGTCCGAGGATCGCGAGCATCGAGCCGAAATCGGCCTCGAGGCTGATGCTCTCGACCACGCGCGCGCCACCGAGCGCGACCGAGAGGCTCTCGATCCGCAGCGCGGCGGGCTCAGACATCTGTTTCTCCGCGCCACGTGCGCAAGAGCAAGCTGAGAAAGATCGGCGCGCCCAGCAACCCCGTGATCACGCCGAGCGGCAGCTCCGTGCGCGAGGGAATCGCGCGCGCCAAGACGTCACACGCGATCACGAACGCGCCGCCGCCGAGCGCGGCGGCAGGTACCAGCGTCCTGTGCTCGGCGCCCAGCACGCTGCGCAGCCCGTGCGGCACGACCAGGCCGACGAAGCCGATGTTACCGCCGAGCGAGACGGCGGCGCCCGTGAGCATCGCGCTCCAGATCACGCTCCAGCGCCGGGTGCGCAACACGTCCACGCCGAGCGACGCCGCGTCGTCTTCGCCAGACAACAACAAGTCGAGCGGACGCCCCCAGAACCACGCCGCGATCACGCCGGTGAGCACGAGCGGGAACGCCATCACCACCTGCACCGCCGAGGTGCCGGACAGGCCACCCAGCGCGAACGCGACCATTGCTCGGCCGAGCTCCCACTTCTCCTGCGCCAGGCTCATGACGAAGTTACCGAGCGCGAGGAACAGCGCGGACAGGATGAAGCCCGTCAGCAGCAGCAGCACGAGGTCTCCGTGGCGCCGAGAGATCGCCAGCACGATCGAGAGCGCGAGCAAGCCGCCGAGCAGGCAACCCGCGGGTAGGAACAACTGGGGCGGCAATGCATTCGCGAACGGACGTGCGAGCAGCGCCTGGTAGAGCAGCATGATCGTCTGTCCGCCGAGGCTGGCGCCGGCGGTCGCACCGAGCAGGGAAGGGTCGGCGAGCGGGTTGCGAAACAGGCCCTGCACCACCACGCCCGCCACCGCGAGCGCAGCGCCGGTCAAAAAGGCCGCCGCCAAACGATAGGCGCGCAGCTCGAACAAAGTGGCGCGCAGCCGCGCATCGTGCAGGTCGCC
>JBIOJD010000465.1:0-3301 GCA_044450485.1 Polyangiales bacterium
GCCAGCATCGGGGTCAGCGTGAAGCTGACGAACAGCGACACCACGATCGAGAAAGCCATGGTGATGCCGAAGCTCGCGAGGAAGCGCCCGGGAATGCCGGCCACGAACGCGATCGGCAAGAACACCGCGATCAGCGACAGCGTGGTCGCCGTCACGGGCAACGCGATCTCCCGCGTGCCCTCGATCGCAGCGAGGCGCGGCTCGGTGCCCTTTTCTTCGATGTGCCGGAAAATGTTCTCGAGCACCACGATCGCGTCGTCGATCACGATGCCGACTGCGAGCGCCAACGCGAGCAGCGTGATGGTGTTGAGCGTGTAACCTTGGATCTTCATCAGCGCGAAGGTGCCGATGATCGAGGTCGGGATCGCGACCGCGGCGATCACCGTGCTGCGCAGGTTGCCGAGGAACACGAGCACGATCAGCGCCGCGAAGACAGCGCCGAGGATCAAGTGCTCGGTCACGGCCTTGGTGCCCGTGCGGATGACGTCGGAGCCGTCGCGCTGGACCTCGAGCGTGTACCCCGGGGGCAGCTCGGCGCGGACCTCGTCCAAGCGCGCTCGCACCGCATCGACCACGGCGACCGCGTTGGTCCCGGACTGTCTGCGAACCGTCAGCAGCACGGTGCGTTGACCGTTCCAGAGCGCCGAGGTCTCGAGCTCTTCGACGCCGTCCTCGACCGAGGCCACCTCGTCGAGGCGGACCAGGCGGCCATTGTCCTGCTTGACGATCACCTTGCGCAGCTCGTCCACCTCACCGACGCGGCCGTGCACGCGCAGCGTCAGGTAGTCGCGGCTGGCGTCGACGCGGCCGCCGGGAACGGTGAGATTCTGCGCGCTGATCGCCCGCGCCACGTCGCCAGCGGTCAGACCGACCCCGCGCATCGCGTTCGGGTCGGCCCACACGTTCACTTGGCGCTTGCGGCCACCGAGGATGCCGACCTGGCCGACACCGCTGACGCTCTCGATCCGCCGCCGCACCACGCGGTCTGCAAAATCGGTGATCGCTTTCGTGTCTTTGCCGTCCGCATGCACCGCGATGTAGAGCACCGGCATCGAGTCCGGATCGAGACGGGTCACGCTTGGCGGCTCGATGTCCGGGGGCAAGTCGGCGAGGACGCCGTTGACCTTCTCTTGCACTTCCTGGGCCGCGACGTCCGCGGACTTTTCCAGCTTGAACTGGATCATCACCTGCGAGACGCCCTCGGTGGAGTTGGACCGCAGCTCCTCGATCGCGCTGATGGTGTTGACCGCGCCTTCGATCTTGTCGGTGATGTCGGTCTCGACGTCCTCGGGCGACGCGCCCGGCAAGCGCGTGACGATCATCACCATCGGCAGATCGATCTTCGGAAATTGATCGACGCCGAGCTGCCGGTAGAAGACGCTACCGACGACCAGGATCATCAGGCTGAGCACGGTCGCGAAGACCGGCCGCTTCACACACAATTCGGCTAGCCATTGCAAAGGAAGGTGCTCCTACCTTTGGCTCGGGCCGGTTTGGGTCGCCGCGGCGTGCACCGGCTCGCTGCCGGCGCTGATCGGCATGCCATCGCGCAGGCTCGCAGGCGGCTGACGGACCACCTGCGTGTCCGCGGCCAGGTCTTCGTAGACCACGATGCGCTCGTCGCGCGCCACGCCCGTGCGCACCACGAGCTCGAACGCGCGGCCGTCGCGAGCCAGGAAAACCCGCCTCGTGTCGCCTTGGCTGACGATGGCGTCGGCCGGGACCGTCGCGACCTGCTCTTCTCCAAACACGACCTGTACCGTCGCGAACATGCCTGGACGCAACGCGCCATCGGGGTTCGGGGCCTTGGCTTCGACGAGCAAGTCGCGTTGCAGCATGCGCAACGCGGGGCTGACGTACTCGACGGTGGCCGGGAACTTGCGCCCCGGCCAAGCCGACACCTGCACGCTCAACCTCACGCCCGTGCGAACCAGCGCCACGCCCTGCTCCGGCACGCTGATCGTGATGCGCACCGGATCGATGCTGTACATGGAAGCCACGCGCGTCTGCGGCTGCACGTACTCGCCGGCGTTCACGTAGCGCTCGCCGATCACCCCCGAGAACGGCGCACGCACGATCGCATCGGCTGCGAGCTTCGACGACAGGCCTGCCTGCGCGCGCGCGGCGTTCGCCTGCAGCTGCTGCGCCTTGCACTGGGTGTGTTGGCGATCGTACTCGGCTTGCCCCATCGCGCCCTGTGCGAACAGCCGCTCGGCGCGGGCGCAGTCCTCGCGCGCTTGTGTCGACTGTGTGTCCGCCAGCTCCGATTGCGCGGCCGCGGCGGTGGCCGAGAGGTTCGCAGCCTTCGAATCGACCATGACCAGCGTCTCGCCGACCTTGACCTTCTGCCCGCGCTCGATCGGTGCGAGCAGCACTCGCCCCGAAACGTTGGCCGCCACCTCGGACTGCCGATCCGCGACCACGTTGCCGAGCAGGGTCACCAGCTTGGGCATGGCGCGGATCTCGACCTTGCCGAGCCGCACCGGGACCGGCGCCGCCGCGGGCTCGGCGCCCTTGGCAACGGCGGCGCCCTCGGCGGGCTTGCTGCAGCCGGTGGGCGCGAAGAGCGCGGCGAACATGGCGAACGCGGACAGGCGCAGCATGGTCTTTCTCTGCTAGGGACGCCTGGTCTTTAGTCTCCAGGCCCAAAGACGCAAGCCCCTAGCGCGGGCTATTCCGCTACGCCTGCGAGCGCGGCCCGCACCAGCGGCACGTCGTCGGTGATGATGCCGTCCACGCCCGCGGCGGCCAGCGCACGCGCTTGCTCGACGTCGTTCACGGTCCAGACGTTGACGAGCAGGGCGTGAGCCTGCCAGTGCGCGACCGCGTCCGCGTGAGCCAGCGAGTGGTGTGGGTGCACGGCGCGCGTTCCGGGCGGCGGCTCGCGCGCCACGCGCTCGAACAGCAGCGCCACCGTGATCTCGGGCAGCGCCTCGCACGCGGCTCGGCACAGCTCCCGGCCGAAGCTCGACAGCACGATGCGCTCATGCTGCTCGCGCGGGCGCGCCGCGATGCACGCGGCCACGCTGCGCACGAGCGCCTCCGGGTCCGGCACGTCCGACTTGAGCTCGACGTTGAGCAGCTTGCCGCCGTCGAGCACCAGGCTCATCGCCTGCTCGAGCGTCGGCACCCGCTCGCTTGCTCCGAGGTCGCAGCTCTGCAGCTCGTCGAATGTGCTCTCTGCTGCGACGAGCTTCTTGCCTGCGACCCGCAGGAGGTCGGCGTCGTGCAGCACCAGGACTTCGCCGCTCTTGCACAGGCGCACGTCGAGCTCGATGCCGTCCGCGCCTTGCTCGAGCGC
>JBIOJD010000466.1:0-3288 GCA_044450485.1 Polyangiales bacterium
TCGCGCGACTTGAACGGCAACGGCCAAATAGACAGCTACGTCGACGGCGAGTTCCTCGGCCAGCTCGACGAATGTCTGCTGTGGACCGTGAACGTGGGGTCGGTCGGCGGCGTGCCGCGGGCGGTGGCGGTGGACGCAGACGGCAGCGTGTGGGTCGGCTTGCACGGCGAGAGCAGAGTGGTGCAGCTCGACCCGAGCGATGGGCACGTGCTGCAGGAGATCGCGGTGCCCGGCTTCAGGCCGTACGGCGCGGCGATGGACAGCCACGGTCGACTGTGGTTGGTCGAGTCGTTGACCGGTCACATCCTGTCGATCGACACCAAGACGGGAAGCGTCGGCAAGTCGATCGCAGCGCCCGCGCCGGAGGACGGCTGCCCGAGCTCGTACGGCATCGCGGTCGACCCGCAGGACCGCGTGTGGATCGCGGGCTTCACCTGTCCCTACGCGTTCTCCTTCGATCCGAGCGCGGGACGCTGGGCCAGCGTGCACCTGCCGAGCTCGGGCGTGACCCGCGGCATCGCCGCGGACGACCACGGACAGATCTTCGTGGCCGCATCACACGAGTGGATCCACATCGACACGCGCTCGACCTTCGGCTTCGTGGACGCGAGCGATCCGATCACGCGGCTCACGGTGTTTCGCGCCGACGACGGAGGCGGCGTGCGCATCTTCGGCACGCGCGACGCGCCGCTGCCGGGACAAGGCTCGATCGGCGTGGGGCTCGACTCGGACGGCCGTGCCTGGCTCGTCAATCAGCAGAGCGGCTCGGCCACGCGCGTCGACGTCGGCAGCGGCGAGGTCAAGCAGTTCGGCGCCGGCGACTTGCCCTACACCTACTCGGATTTCACGGGCTTTGCGCTGCGTCGAATCGCCGCGCCGAGCGGGTTCATCCGCGGCGTGATCGAAGGCTGCGCGCAGGGCGGAAGCGAGTGGGAGCAGCTCGAGGTCGACGCCGCGGTGCCGGACGCGTCCCGGATCCAGATCCGCATTCGCGTTGCCGACACGACTGCCGAGCTGGCGAACGCGAGCTGGATCGGCCCGTGGAGCGGCACCAAGATCGATCTGGGCGCACCGCCCGGACCCCTGCCGCGCTCGCACCTGCTCGAGGTCGAAGCCCGCCTCGTCTCAGGCGACCGCCGCAGCTCGCCCGCGCTCCGCCAGATCGTGGTCCGCCTCAACTGTCCAGGCTGACCGACCGTTTCAGCTCGCCTGGATGGAGAATTTCGGCGTGCCGGCTTTGGTGCGGGCGCGTTTCTTCTTGCGGCCGACGGCCGCGCGCTTGCGCCGGCGCCGCCGCTTCGTGACTTGCGTGTTCGAGGCCATGGTGGCTGCTGTGTAACGGAAGCGTGCGCCCCGGTCAACCACCGGAGAGCGCGTCCTCGGCGTCCGCCGCCGGGGGCGTCGCATCGTCGAGGGTCTCGAGGTAGCCCTCCGGCAACGACACCTTCTGCGTGCCCGCGGTCTTGCCGCGCGGGACCCGCATGCAGCTCGACGGAAACGGCTCATCCCGGTCGAGCCCTTCGAGCACCTGCTCGAGCTCCGCGAGCGTGAGCACGTGCATCAACCGCTCGCGACCGCGCGCGCTGCCGCGGAAACCCTTGGTGTACCAGCTCGCCTGCCGCCTGAAATCCCGCATGGCCTGAGGCTCACCGACCCACTCGGCGAGCTTGCGCGCGTGGCGCAACATGATGTCGACGATGACACCGAGCCCCGGCGGATCTCGGGGCTCACGTCCCTCGAGCACATCGGTCAGGTCGCGAAACAGCCATGGCCGCCCGAGGCAACCTCTGCCCACCACCACCCCATCGCAGCCGGTCGCGCGCAGCATGCGCAGTGCGTCGTGGGCCTCCCATACATCACCATTACCGAGCACCGGGATCGAGCGCACCGCTTGCTTGAGCGCGGCAATGGCCTCCCAGCGCGCTTGGCCGTCGTAGAGCTGCGCGGCGGTGCGTGCGTGCAGCGTCACCGCAGACGCACCTTCTTGCTCCGCGATGCGACCGGAGCCGAGATAGGTCAGGTGCTCGTCGTCGATGCCCATGCGCATCTTGACCGTAATCGGCACGGCGCCGGCGGCGCGCACCGCGGCGCCGACGATGTTCGCAAGCAGCTTCGGCTTGAGCGGAATGGCCGCGCCCCCACCACGCCGGGTCACTTTGCGAACCGGACAACCGAAGTTGAGATCGACGTGATCGACCCTGCCCTCCCCCACCAAGCGCGCGACCGCCTCGCCCACGTAGAATGGGTCCACGCCATAGAGCTGCAAGCTGCGCGTGCGCTCGTCGGGGCCGAAGCCCGAAAGCTTCAGCGTCTTGCGGTCGCCCTCGACCAACGGCCGCGCCGTGATCATCTCGCTCACGTACAGGCCCGCGCCGAGCTCGCGGCAGAGCGCACGAAACGGGTAGTTGGTCACCCCGGCCATGGGCGCCAGCACCACCGGCGGCCAGATGCTCAAGGGCCCGAGCACGAGCGGGCGCACTTCGCCCGGCCGCGCGTCTGCCACGTCGCGGTTCACCTCGCTGCGGTAGACCGGCTGCATCGGCAGAGTCCTAGCACAGTCGCGCAGCACGTCCTGCCCACCTCATGGACAGCGCGGTGGAGATCGCAAGCCGTCGCTCAAGGCGGCGAGCCAAGGGTCGGTCCTGGCTTGGGGCAAGGCGTGTGCGCGAGCCAGGAACGCTCGCACGGCGTCGCGCTGCCCGCGGCGCAACGCGACCTCTTGAGCGCCGAGCAGAGTTTCGCGGGACTCGCCTTCGGCGCGCGCGAGCGCAAGGGCGCGCTCTGCAGCGTCCAGGTGGCAGAGCGCTGCGGCGACCAGCGCATGATACGCGTGCGCCACGGGCACGTGCTGCGCGGCGCTCGCGGCGCGGGCAAGGCGGGCCTCGGCTCTGCGGAAGATCGCAACCTCGCCCGGGTCGACGGGAGAACGCAGCCCGTTGTCGCGCCCCGCGCGCATGAACGGCTTGAGCTCCAGCACGCCTTCGACCCAGCCGCGATAGCCGAGCGTGTTCTCGTGCACGGGCAACCGAGCGAGCTCGCTCGCGATCGCACGCTCGGTGGCGGCGTCCGCGTCGAGCAGCCAACCCGGCTCGTAGCTCGGACTCAGCCTCAATGGCTGCGGTTTGCCTCCGCCGGTTAGCGCCGCGTCATCTCGCAGGAACACACAAAAGGCGTCCTCGAGCGTAACCATCGCGAAATCGGGTTGCGAGAGCACGCTCGTGAGCATCACGTGCTGCGCCTTCGAGGTGATGCGAGCGACGATCGTGTCCACGCGGTAGCGGTCGAGCA
>JBIOJD010000467.1:0-3253 GCA_044450485.1 Polyangiales bacterium
CTGCCACGCTGTGGGCCAAGAAGAACGGCTGCAAGAATACGTTCATGACGATCCCCGAGATGGGCACGGGCGGCATGAACGGCCAGTGCCTGCTCTACGACGGCTGTCCCGCCGACGGTCAGGTGGAGGTGTGCATCATGGCCGGCCTCAGCCACGCCTGGTCGGGCGCGCCCGTATGCAGTGGCTGCATCGGTTCCGGCGCCGGCTACCCGAGCGCGACGCACATCGAGTGGGACTTCTTCAAGAAGTACGCGTGGTGATGGGCGGCGCGCCGCAGCGCCCAGGGGTTGATCGCGTCGCCGGCTTGGGCTGGGCTCCGCGGCGTGATATCCAGCCACCCATCGCCGATGCGGTCTCCTTCGCCAATCGGGGTCTTGGCGCTGTGCGCGCTCGTCTCGGGGTGCGGGGGCGGCGGCTCGGGCGTCGAGACTTTTCCGCCTTCGCCCAAGCGGGCGCGCAACGCGCTGTGCGTGGCGCCCGAGCACCGGCCGGCTGCGGGTCCGCTCGCGCTCGAGCGCGCATTCACGCAGCTGCTACCGAACGGCGGACGCGTGCGCAAGCCGATCCAGCTCGTCCCATCTCCCTCCGACCCGAGCGCTTACTACCTCGTGCTGCAAACCGGCCAGATCCTCGAGCTTGCGTCCAACCCGACCACCCACAGCGCGCGGACCGTGCTCGACGTTCACGACACCCTCGACTTCAGCCGCAGTGAGAACGGCCTCGTCAGCCTCGCCTTTCATCCCCATTTCGAGCAGCACCGCTTTGCCTACGTCGTGCGCTCGGTCCCGAGCCCCGTGAAGGGGCGTTACCTCTCGCGCCTCGCTCGTTTCACCGTGCGCGAGGACGGCCTGTTCGACCGCAACAGCGAGCTCGTGCTGCTCGAGCTCGAGCAGCGCAGCGCGAGCCACAGCGGCGACCACGTGGCCTTCGGGCTCGACGGCTACCTCTATCACAGCCATGGCGACGACCAGGGCGTGCAAAATGCCCAAGACCCATACGCGAAGTACGGTGCGATCCTGCGCATCGACGTCGATCACGACGACAAAGCGCGCGGCCTGCACTACGCAGTGCCCAAGGACAACCCTTTCGCACGTGGCGGCGGCGCGCCCGAGGTCTATGCCTATGGGCTCCGCAACCCGTGGCGCTTCACGGTCGATCCGGAGGACGGGCGGATCTTCGTCGGCGACGTGGGCCAGGACTCGCGCGAGGAAATCGACCTCCTGCGCAAGGGCGGCAACTACGGCTGGCCGATCCGCGAAGGCAAGACCTGCTTCGAGGCCGACCTATGCGAGTACGACTTCGACGAGCCGATCGTCGACTATACGCACAGCGAGGGCACGGCCGTCGTGGTCGGCTACCGATATCGGGGCAAGCGCCTGCCGTGGCTGCGCGGGCGGTTGCTCTATGCAGACGTGGGTGTGGGTAGCGTCTTCAGTATCCCGCTCGACCAAAAAGACCCATCGGCCCGGCTCGAGCTCGACGGAATGTTTCACATCGTCTCGTTCGCACAGCGACCGGATGGCGAGCTGTACGTGGTTCGCTACGACTTCGACGGTGAAGAAGGCGGAGTCTACGAGCTCGTCGCCGCACAGCCTGACACCGCAGCGAATGCGTTCCCCAAGCGCTTGTCGCAAACCGGCTGCGTCGACCCGGACGATCCGCGCAAACCCGCGCCCGGAGTCGTCGCGTTCGAGCCCAGCGCAGCGCTCTGGTCCGACGGCGCGCAGAAGAACAGGTTCTTCGCCATTCCCGACACGGCGCGGCTCTCGTTGCTCCCGCAAGGGGACATCGCGTTTCCGATCGGCAGCGTGCTGCTCAAGAGCTTCGAGTACGACGGCCGCTACCACGAGACGCGGTTGCTGATTCACCATGCTGACGGTTGGGGCGGCTACTCGTATCTCTGGCAGGACGATCAATCCGACGCGGTATTGCTCGACACCGGCCAGACTGTGACCCTGCCGAACGGCCAACGATGGCTCTACCCGAGCCGCTCGCAGTGCTTCCGCTGTCACACCGACGCCGCCGGCGTCGTGCTCGGCCCCGAGGTTGGACAGCTCGACCACGACTCGCTGTTCGACGAGCAGTCGATTGAGCAGCTCGAAGGGTTGTTCGAGCATGACTACTTTCGCCCCGACCTCGAGCGCGTGGAGGAGTTGCGCGAGGACGCCCGGCCATTGCCGGATCCGTTCGGGGATGGGCCGCTCGCGGATCGCGCACGCGCCTACCTGCACGTGAACTGTTCGATTTGCCACCGGCCGGGCGGCAATGGCCGCGGCGCGCTCGACCTGCGCTTCTCGCGCTCGTTCGAGGCGACCCAGCTCTGCGATCAGCCGCCCGAGCAGCGCCTACCGAGCGCCGGGAACGCGCAGCGTCTGCTGCGACCGGGCCACCCCGACGACTCGGTGCTGTGGCTACGCATGAACGCAACCGATCGCTATCGCATGCCGCCGCTGGCCTCGAATCGAGTCGATCAGGCCGGTGCCGCGCTGGTACGCGCGTGGATCGAGTCGATCGCGAGCTGCGCTGCGCCGGCGCAGTGAGCGCAAGGCTGACGGAGGGGCTCGGCGAGGTTGCCTCATGCGACACCGACCGAGGCTTGCACCACGCGACCCTCGGCGAGCTCGACGATCTGGTCGGCGCGGGCGACGGTCTCCAATCGGTGTGCGATCACGAGCACCGTGACGCCTGCGAGCTCGGTGCGCACCGTGTCTTGGATCAAGCGATCGGTGTGAACGTCGACGCTGGCCGTGGCCTCGTCGAGCACGACGATGCGGGCGCGGGTGAGGATCGCGCGGCCCAAGCACAGCAGCTGGCGCTGACCTTGGGACAGGTTGTGTCCGTGCTCGGCCACGGGCGCGTCGAGCTGACCGGGAAGCGTGCGGATCAAGCCGTCGAGGCGCACGCGGCGCAGCGCGGTCCAGAGCTGCTCGTCACTGCACGTGCTGAAGCGATCGAGGTTGCCGCGGATGCTGCCCGCGAACAGCGTGGGGTCTTGGGGAATGATCGCGATCGCGCGGCGCAGGCGCGGCAGCGGCACCGAGGCCAGGTTCACGCCGTCGACGAAGATCGCGCCGTGCTCGGGCTCGATCAGGCGAAACAACGCCTGGAACAGCGTGCTCTTGCCCGCGCCGGTCCGACCGACCACGCCGACCTTGGAACCGCCCTCGGCACGAAACGACACGCCGTGGAGCACCCTAGGCAGGTGCGGCGCGTAGCGCGCGGACACATCGCAGAACTCGACGCTGCCGCGCAC
>JBIOJD010000468.1:0-3252 GCA_044450485.1 Polyangiales bacterium
GCCGAGAAGTCGCGCGAGTTCGAACAGCAAGGCGGCGAGCTCTACGTCGACGCGCCGAGCGAGTGAGCAGTCCTGACGGGTGAATGTCGTCTCCGCCGACAGAGGGGAGCGAAGCTAGAGCGAAGCGTGGGGTGGCGCCCCGACGAAGTCGGGGCGGGGAGTCGCGTGACTCCCCGTCTCATCAAACTACTGACCCGACGCGATCTTCATCACGCGCTCGAGCAACTCCTTCGGGTACGCGCGACCGACGAGGTGCTCGCGCACCGTATTGGTCACCTGGTCGTACTCCTTCTTGCCTTCGGGCGAGAAGTCGGTCGCCTTGTAGCCGCGTTGCAGCAGCTTCTCGAGTGCCTTCTTGTCGCTCTCGCGAGTTTCCTTGTTGTCGCCCTCGATGTTCTTCTTGATCTGCTCTTCGAGGCTCTTGCGCACGTCCTCGGGAATGCTCTGCCACTTCTCTTTGGTCATGAGCATGGCGCCCAGCAGCACACCGCTGGTCTGCTTGGTCACGCACGAGAGCTTCGTGTGCCACTGCAAGGCTACCACCGCGATCGCGCTGTTCCACACCATGTCGATCTGGCCGGTCTGCAGCCCGCCGTACACCTCCGGCATGCTGAGCGGCACCGGATTGGCCCCCACGGTCTTGTAGGTCTCCTTCATCATGTAGCTCTCGGGCCAGAGCCACGGGCGCATGCTCTTCAGGTCGCTCGGCTTGGTGATCGGCGTCTTCGAGAAGAAGCGCACTTGGCCGACCTCGCCCCAGGCGATCAGCTTGAAGCCGCCCTTGTCGAAGAGTTGATCCCACTCCTGCTTCATCGCGCTCTGCACACGTTCGACGCGATCGTAGGTATCGATCACGCCGGGAACGGTGAGCACGGTCACCTCGCGCACGATCTGGCTCAGGCCGATGTGCGTGATCAGCGATCCGTCCATCTGGTTGACCTTCATCTTGCGGATCACGTCTTTTTCGTCGCCCGCGATGCCGCCCGGATAGAGCTGGATGCCCCAGGTGCCCTTGGTCGCTTCCCGCAGGCCGCGGTCGATCTTGATGAAGTTGTGGGCCAGGTCGGTGTCACGCGGCGCGAGCGTCGCGATGCGGATCATGTTGTCCGCCTTGGCCATGACGGGGCTCGTGCTGCCCGGAATCGCCATCGCGAGCGCAAGCACCAAGGTGGAAGCGAGGGCCTTTCGCATTGCTGTCTCCTACAATGGAAGCGGTCAGGACTTTGGACGCGCGTAGCATGCGGTGATTCACCGCGGGGGGCAACACGGATTTCCGGGCAATTGCGCACCGCGTGGCGGTGGCGCGGGCGCGGCGCGCGGTCGGTCGAGCGCAGCCGTCGCGCCCATAGAATTGTCGTTGTCGTTTCAATAGATTGTGCCGATGCGCGACGCACTCGCGGTGGCCATGCGAACGGCTGCCGGCGCGTTCGCTTTGTCCTGCGCGCTCGGCGCCTCTGCGCGCGCCCACGCGGAGCCTGAAGACACCACTTACGAGGCGCAGCGCACCGAGCGCGCGCTGCGTGAACGCGGCCTAGAGGCCGAACCCGCCCCGGAAGGCAAGCGTATCGCCTTCATCGAGATCGCGCGCGAGGACGTGCTCTCGGACGACGAGCTGCGCGTGCCGATCGTGCTCCCCCGTTTTGCGCCGACATGGCCCAACGCGCTGCACTGGAAGACGCGCGAGAGCGTGATCCGGCGCGAGCTGCTGCTGCGCGAGGCCGGCCGCTATCAGGCGACCCGCGCCGAGGAGAGCATGCGCAACTTGCGCGACCTCGGCATCTTCTCGCTGGTGCGCATCGTGCCGGTGCGTGCGCCCGATCCAAGCACGGTGGGCGTGCTGGTCTACACCCGCGATCTGTGGAGCTTGCGGGCCGAAACGCAGCTCTCGGGCGCCGGCAGCGCGTTTCAGCTCACGACCCAGCTCGTTCAACGCAATTTTCTCGGGCGCAACAAAGACGTGACGCTGCGCTTCGACATCGACCCCAAGGCTTACAGCATCGGCCAGTCCTACTACGACATGCGCGTGCTCCAAGGTGAGCTCGAGCTGAGTGAGTCGTTCGACCTGATTTTCAACCGCGAGCGGGGCACGACCGAGGGCAGTCAAGGCGAGCTGTGGCTCGGGCACCCGTTCTACGACCTCAGCCAGACTTGGCAGTGGGGGACGTTCGCGGGCTACGAGGCGTACGTGGCGCGCGCGCTCCAAGGCGCGGACATCGTGAGCTTCAAGCCGAGCGCGGCGGGACCGCTCGCCGTGTGTGACGCACCTGACCCCAAGTGCATGCGCGCGGTCTGGGACGAGCGCCAATACTACACCGGTGCGCTGGCGAGCTATCGCACGGGAGAGCGCTACAAGCAGAGCTGGAGCTTCGGCGCGACCTATCGCGATCGCGAGACGCGGCCGGACCAAGAGACCGGGCTGCGGCCGGATCAGGAGTCGGAGTTCGCGCGTGAGATCCTGCCGAAATCGCGCCGGCAGGTCTATCCGCACGCCGGCTACGACCTCTCGCTGCCCGACTACGCCGTGTTTCACGACCTGTCCACGTTCGGGCAGAGCGAAAGCGTGCGCGTGGGCCCGGGCGCCTCGGCTTCAGTCTCGCTGCCGCTCAAGGCGTTCGGCTCGTCGACGAACTCGGTGTTGTTCACGGGCGGGCTCGGGTACGTGCTCGCGCGGGGCAATGGGCTGCTCGAGGTTGCGACGTCGAGTAGCGCGCGGCTCGAGTCGGGCTCCGTGGTCGACCAGAGCTTGGTGCTGCTCGTGCGCGGAGCCACACCGCCGTGGCTGCTCGGACGCTTGGTCGCATACGGCAGTTTCAGCGGCTTGCGCCACGACACGGCCCAGACCCAGGTGACGCTCGGCGCGGACTCCGGGCTGCGCGGCTACGAGGTCGGCGCGTTTCGCGCCATCGGCGGCAGTCGCTTGCGCGCCAACCTCGAGTACCGCACGCTGCCACTGGTGGTGGCATCGGTGCACATCGGCGGTGTGCTGTTCTACGACGCGGGCACCGTGTACGGAGCGCTCGCCGACGCGCGGATGCATCAGGACGTGGGCGTCGGGCTGCGGGTGCTGTTCCCCCAGTTCAATCTCAGCCCATTCCGGGCCGACTTCGGCGTGCCACTCGACCACAACGGGTTCTCGGTGACCTTGAGCTACGGCAGCGCGCAGGCGATCGCGTTGACGGCCAACGACGACGCGGCGAGCGCGACGGGGATAAGGCCTCGCTGAGGCAGGCATGCACGCTCGAGATGTTGCGC
>JBIOJD010000469.1:0-3235 GCA_044450485.1 Polyangiales bacterium
GAGCGAGCAGGTGATCGCCGCGGGCTTCGATCGCTCGACCGTGGAGCGCGTGGCCGCGATGGTGCAGCGCAACGAGTACAAGCGCAGGCAGATGCCGCCTGGGCTGATCATCACGCGCAAAGCCTTCGGTCCAGGTCGCAGGTATCCGATCGCGCAGCGCTACCGCGGGTGACTGGGGAGTCCGCGGCCTAGGAGTCAGCGCGCTCACCATCAAGGCTAGTCATGGCTGAGGCGAGCCATGACTAAATCCAGTCACACAGAAGAAACATCGTAAATCTGGAATCCGATCGCGAACAATTGGATACTTCTGGTGTAAGGGGACAGTCGTCGCGGAACTAGGAGGGCTTGGGCTCGCGGTCACTGTCTGGGGTCCAGGAGCTTCCTTGGAACGAACAGAACCGCTTCGCATCTTGCATCTCGAAGACAATGAAGACGACGCCGCGTTGGTCGTCCGCCAGCTCGAAAGGGCTGGCCTCGCTTTCACGTTGAAGCGAGCACAGACGCTCCAAGAGTACGTGGGCTTGCTCAACACCTTGAGGCCCGAGCTCGTGCTCTCCGACAACTCGCTGCCGGGTCTCGACAGCCGCGGGGCCTTGTCGATCCTGCATGCTCAGACCCCAGAGACGCCTTTCATCCTCGTCTCGGGAACAGTCGGCGAGGAGCGTGCAGCCGAGCTGCTTCGAAGCGGCGCCAACGACTACGTTCTCAAGGATCGCCTCAGTCGTCTCGGATCCGCGGTCGAACGAGCGCTCGTGCTCGCAGAGGAGCGCAACGCGCGCCGGCTCGCGCAGGACGCGCTGCTCGCGAGCGCCGAGCAGGTTCGACAGTTGGCGGACGCCATGCCGCAGATCGTCTGGGCCGCGCGTCCCGATGGCGAGATCGATTACTTCAACCAGCGCTGGTACGACTTCACCGGCGGCGCGCCGGGCGCGGTCGGGCTCGAGCAGTGGGAGTCGATCCTCCATCCAGACGATCGCGGACCGGCCATGAACCGCTACGGCGCAGCGGTGCGGACCGGCGAGCCGTTCGAGATGGAGTGCCGGTTCGCCGACCGTCGCAACGGGGAACACCGCTGGCACCTGTGCCGAGCGGTACCCATTCGCGACTCGTGGTCGCAGATCTCGCGCTGGTTCGGAACCGCAACCGACATCGACGACCGCAAGAGCGCAGAGCACCAGCTGATCAAGAACGCGTACTACGACACGCTCACGAGCTTGCCGAATCGGGCGCTGTTCCGGGACCGATTGGAAAAGGCGATCCATCGCGCGAGCCGCGCGGAGGACTGCCTTCTGGCAGTGCTCTTTCTCGACATCGATCGGTTCAAGCTCGTCAACGACAGTCTCGGGCACGGCGCGGGCGACAAGCTGCTTTCCGAATTCGCACGCCGAGTCGAGCGCCTGGTGCGGCCGGGCGACACGGTGGCGCGCTTCGGCGGCGACGAATTCGCCGTGTTCTTGCCGGACCTGACCTCGGGCGAGCAAGCGACGCGCATTGCGGAGCGGGTCCTCGAAGGCCTCGCCGAGCCCTTCCCCGTCGACGGCCACGAGATCGTCGCCACCGCCAGCATCGGCGTTGCGGTGAGCACGGGCGCGGGCGCGCCGGAGACGATGTTGCGTGACGCGGACTCGGCGATGTACCGAGCCAAGGCGCTCGGGCGCGGGCGATGCGAGATGTTCGACGAGGAGATGCACGCGACGTCGCTCGAGATGTTGGGCCTCGAACGCGACCTGCGGCGTGCGCTCGAGCATCGCGAGCTCGTGATCCACTACCAGCCGATCATCTCGCTCGACACGGGTGTGGTGACCGGGTGCGAAGCGCTGGTGCGCTGGAACCATCCGGAGCGCGGCTTGATGCAGCCTGACCAGTTCATCCCGTTGGCGGAAGAGACTGGCCTGATCGTCCCGATGGGCGCCTGGGTGCTCGAGACGGCCTGCCAGCAAATGCAGACATGGCTGAAGCGGGGCATGCCGCCCATCGACCTCGCGGTGAATTTCTCGGCTCGCCAGTTCAAGCAGAAGACCTTGGCAGAGCGCGTCGCGCGTGCCCTGACCGAGTCGGGCTTCGATGCCAGGCGTCTACAGCTCGAGCTCACGGAAAGCTTGTTGATGGAGGCCACCGAAACGGCATCGACGACCTTGCGCGAGCTCCACGCGCTCGGCGTTCAGCTCTCGATCGACGACTTCGGGACCGGTTACTCCTCGTTGGCGTACCTCAAGCGCCTCCCGTGGACAGCGCTCAAGATCGATCGCTCGTTCGTTCGCAGCGTGAACGAGGATCACGAAGACGCGGCGATCGCGACGGCAGTCATCTCGTTGGCGCACAGCCTGAAGCTCAAGGTGATAGCCGAGGGGATCGAGACCGACGCCCAGCGCAGCTTCCTGACTCAGCGCAACTGCGAAGAGGGTCAAGGCTACCTCTTCAGCCACGCAGTGCCTGCAGAGGCCTTCATCGATCTCGTCGAGCGTGGTACTCATGGCCAATGAAGCAAGCAGGATTGGCGCTCCTCTTCATCGGGACGGCGTCGATCACTGTCGGCTGCGCGAAGCACGGTGGGCATCCCAGTGTCGTCCACGCGGGCACGCAGAGCGACATGGACGCCAGCATCTCAGGGGACGATGGTGCGACCGGAATGGATGGCGGCGACGCGAGCTCGAGCGGCAGCGCTGTCGGTTCGAGCGGAGCGAGTAAGACGAAGCCGAAGTCGACGAGCCCCGGCCAGGACTCGGGCGGCACGCCTGGAGACGCGAGCCAGCCGACGGGATGCGCGCTCGTGGCGTGTCCCGCGCCCGCGAGCTGCGGCGACGCCGGCGGTCACGCCGCATGCCTGTGCCCGACTGGCTATCACTACCTCGACGTCGGGGGATCGAGCCCGCCTTGCGTTGCGGATGATCAGTGCGCGGACTGCGACGCGGGATGAATCGGCAGGTGTTCGCCATGCCGAACGCGGTGAATAGGATTGCACCCGAGCTGCTCCGCTAGCCGACCGATGTCACATACCGCCGTCCGTGTCGGTCCCGCACGCCATCATGGTTCCGCCGTCGACGGTCGCGGTCATGCAGGGGGATCCGGACAAGGTGTATCCGCACATGTGGGTGCGCGTGCAGCAGCCCTTCGCGGTCATCATCATCACGGCCGCGTGATCGGGGCACTGCGGATCGAGGACCGCGGGCACATCGCATGTGACGTTCAACAGCGGGCTCTCGACGCCGCAGGTGCCCTTCGCCGCGTCCACGCA
>JBIOJD010000470.1:0-3225 GCA_044450485.1 Polyangiales bacterium
GCGGAGCGCGCGTTGGTCCAATCGTAGACGGAACAAACCAGCAGCAGCAGCCTGCGCAGCAAGATGCCTTCGAGCGCGGTGCCTCCCTCGGTTTGCCAATCGGCGAGCGCGGAAGCACAGGTGGCGGTCGACACGGACACCCGCATGGCGCCCCAATCCATCCCGCCGCTTCCGCCGAGATACGACGCGAATGCCACGAGCTTTTCGCGTGCGCGTTGGTGCTTTCGGGCGCGCTGCAGTTGACGCACCACCTGCATCCGACCCTGGTACGCCTGGCCTTCGAAGACGACCGCCAGGCGCTCGTGCATGCGGCGCCGCTCCTCGTCGTCGCACAGTCGCAGCAACGCATCGGCCACCGCCCGTTGCGCGAGCACGTAGAAGTTGTCGCGCTGCTCGAGCATGCCCGATCGCAGCAGCTCGTCGAGCGCGCCGAAAGTGCGACCGATCTCGCTCGTCTCTCGCACGCGTTTGCCGGCCGCCGAAATGGCGTTGCCGACTCCGAGCAGTATCGGAAAGTCCTCGACCCGAACGTGAGTCTCGGCTTGCCACACCGCGCGCGTCTCGTCGCGTGCGAGCAAGAAACCGAGCAACAGCGAGCGAGCGTCGTCGCTGAGCGCGCCGAGCCGGGCTTCGAGCATGGCATCGAGCGTGGCCGGTAGCGCCAGCTCGCGCGGGCTTTGCGGAAGCTGCCAGCGCCCGCCCTCGTAGCGCGCCAGCTTCTGGTCGAGGAGATATTGCGCGTACTGCATGCAAGTGCCCGGGCTGCCAGCCGACAGCTCGTGCAGAAAACCGGCGAGCTCATCGACACCCGGCACCACGCCGAAGAGCGACGCCAGCAGCTCGCGGATTTGTGCGACGGTGAGCGGACGAAGGTCGAGGCGCTGTTTCTCCGCGGTGAGCTGCTCGAGCCCTGCAGGCGGAGACGCGAGCGCCGCCTCGTCGCACGTGGTCACGAGCAACAAGCGTTGCTCGTCCGCACGCATCGCGATCCGCGCCAGCACGCCGAGCGATGCACTGTCCGCGCGATGAACGTCATCGACCGCGATCACGAGCCGCTGGTGCCGGCTGGCGGCGCCGACCAGCGCGACGAGCGCCGAGCTCAGCTTGCGCTCGCGCTCCGATTTGAGCTCGGCGAGCGGCGGCTCTCCAAACGCGCGGTGAACCGCGGGCGAGATGTGGCCGAGCACGCCGGCCACTTCGACGGCGGCCGCCGCGGCCAGCGGCAACGCCTCGACCAACCGCTCGGCCAACGCCACCCCCAACGCGAGTGGCTCCGCGCCCACGGCGCTCGCATCGAGCACGACCGTGGCCGCGCCCGTCAGCTTGGCCTCGAGCACGAAGCTCCCCAGCATACGGCTGCGGCCGAGCCCGGCCGGAGCCACGATCGAGACAGCGGTGCCACGCCCGCGCCTGGCGCGCAAGAGTTTCACGCGCAGTGCATTGGCCACGTTCTCGCGGCCGACGACCTTGGGGCTGGTGAGAAATGCCTGGGCTGCCAGGATCTGCTCGTCATCGGCCGGCAGATCGGCGATGACCGTCAACCGCTCCCAGACCTCGCTCGCGGACGCTGGTCTGCCGCGGGCGTCGAGGCTGAGCAGGGACATCACGAGATCCGAGAGCGCGCGCGGCAGCTCGGGCTTGAGCACGTCGGGCCGCAGGGGCCTTCGCTGCCAGTGTTGGCGCAGCTCGCTGAGCTCGCGCGCCGGATACGCGTTGCGTCGTGTGAGCAAGTAGTAGGCGAGCGCGCCGAGCGCGAACAGGTCGCAGCGCGCATCGAGCGGCTGCTGATACACGGCTTCGGGCGGCACGAAGGGCGGCGTTCCGGCAATGCGCGTTTGCGGCCCCATCGCGACGAGCGTGCCGAAGTCGATCAGTGTGGCGTGACCGTCGGGCGTGCACCACACGTTGCGCGGCCCGACGTCGCGGTGAACCATGCGTCGCGAGTGGATCAGCGCGAGCGCCGACGCCACGTCGCGCAAGAGCAAGCAGACCTGCCGGACGTCGAGCGATTGCTTGCGAATCGTGGAGCCGACATCCGCACCGTCGAGCAGCTCCATGGTGTAGTACGGGTCGCCGTCGGCGAGACCATAGTCGAAGACCCGGACGATGCGCGGATGTGCGAGCTGCACCAGCGCGTGGTACTCGCGCTCGAACATCGCCTGCAGCGAGGCCTTGCGATCCGCCTGCACGGCCAAGCGCTTGAGCGCGAGCCGCCGGCCCGATCGTTCGTCGACCGCGCGATAGACCCGGGCCATCCCGCCGTGGCCGAGCTCGGCCTCGATTCGGTAGCAGCCGGAGATCAACCCGAGATCTGCCGTCGTCTGTTCGGAAAGTGCCACTGCTGCGAAACCCCCGCGGCAGGCCAGGCACACCCGCCGCGTGGGTTAATGATAAGGCCGCATGCGGTGCGCGCTCAACGTGGTGCGTTGCACGACACGGACCCCGATCAGCGCCGATGACTCGCGACTACTTGCTCGCTACGTCGATGCCGAGCGTACGCTGCAAGCCGGGAACGGTCATGGTCAGCGAGGTCATGCCCTCGGCTTTGGCTTGCACACCCACACCGGTGCCGTCGTTGAGCTCTTTACCGCTCTCGAGAAATGCGATGACGATCGCGATGGAGTCGTCGTCCACTGCCCAATGCACGCCTTCGGGCGCGAGCAGCTCTAGGCCGTCGGCGTCGTAGAGGCTGGCTTCGAGCTGGACGGTGTCGTCCGCCTGGAGCATGAGGTCGGAGACCTCGACCTTGCCCAGGCGGTTCGTGTAGGTGGCTTCGATCGTGACGCTCGCGGCTTCGTGAGCGATCACATCGACCTCGTCGATCAGCGCACCCTTGCTATCTCGCAGCTCGAGAAGCGTCGTGCCCTGCGCCTTGGTCTGCACGAGCACCGTGTTGTCACAGTGCTTGGCCCAGATCCCAGTGCAGCTTCCGTTCTCGGAGACCATCAGCTCGCCATCGTTGCCGTCCTTGCGCACGCATTTGCACGCGCGCTCGACCGCAAAATCAGCGACGGCGGGCTTGCTCGCCTTCACTTGCAAACCATTCACGTCACCCGGGTCCGAGACCGCAATGGTCGTCTGCGTTCCGACGAGCAGCGGTTGCTCGAGCGGGCAGCCGAAGAAACACCCCGCGCCCTGATAGTTGAACTCAACCTCGCCCTTGTCGCCGACGGTCCCTTCGTGATGCGTGCTCTTCGCGCACGCCGACATCAAAACGAGCGCGCC
>JBIOJD010000471.1:0-3220 GCA_044450485.1 Polyangiales bacterium
GCCTCGTCCGGGTCCACGTTCGGCACCGGCTCGTGCAGCACGTCTTCCCCTCGAGCGTGGCCGATCGCGAGCGCCGCGGCGACCACGCCGAGCGCGAACCTGCGGGCCTGTGCGGGCATCGCGGCAAGCGTAGCGCAAGCATGCCGGGACGGTCCCACGCGCCGTGGCATGTCGACCCTTGCGCGCTTTTTCCAGCAAAGCAGGAATGAAACAGCGCCGTCGTGGCCTCGTTCGCGCTTTGCGGCTATCGTTAGACCCTACGATGTCACCTGCGACCATTCTGGTTTCGATCCTCGGCCTGTCAGTCCTGGTGATCGTGCACGAGTCCGGCCACTACCTGGCCGCGCGCGCGTTTGGGATGCGGGTCACGCGCTTCAGCATCGGCTTTGGCCCAGCGATCGTGAGCTTCCGGCCGCGCGGTAGCCCGACTACGTTTCAGATCTGCGCGATACCGTTTCTCGCTTACGTGCTGATCGCAGGCATGAACCCGGCCGAGGAAATCGATCCCGACGACCCGGGCATCTACCCGAACAAGAGCGTGTTCGCGCGCATCGTCACCATCTTCGGTGGGCCTTTCGCGAACTACCTGGCGGCCTCGGTGTTCATTCTCGGACTCGGTCTGGCCTACGGCTGGCCGGAACAGAAGCCGACCGAGCCGATGATCATCGAGACCATCGAGGCCGGCTCGCCCGCGGCCCAGGCGGGGCTGCACGTCGGCGATGTGATCGCACGGGCCAATGGCGAGCCGATCCGCAACGTGGAAGGCCTGATCAAGGTGACCGCGCCGCGGGCGGGCAAGCCCACCGTCTACGAGGTCGTGCGAGACGGCAAACCGCTGCCGCAGCTCACGATCACTCCGCGCGCTTCGGGCAAGAAGGGCATCATCGGAGTCACGCCCAAGATCGAGGTCGTCACGCGCACGCTCAGCCTGGGCCAGGCCGCGATGCTGGCGGTGGTGCTGCCCTTCGACCTCACGCTGCGCAATCTCGGTGGCATCGCGGACTTGATCGAGCGTCGCTCGACCGAGGGCATCACCGGCCCGGTCGGGATGAGCAAGCTCGTGGCCGAGCAGGCGCAAAAGGGCGTGTTCAACTTCGTGCAGATTCTGGTCGCGATCTCGGTCGCGCTCGGACTGTTCAACCTGCTGCCGTTCCCAGCGCTCGACGGCGGCCGCCTGGTGTTCCTCGGCTACGAGCTCGTCACCCGCAAACGCCCCAACGAGCGGATCGAGGCTGCCGTGCACGCCGTGGGCCTGCTGTTCCTGCTCGGCGTGATCGCCCTCGTGACCCTCCGCGACGTCGTGGGCTGAGACCCGCCGGGCGCCCCTCCTTTACACGAGCCGCCGATTCGGGCTAACCCTTCGCCCTGGCTGAACGGGTGTGCTTGGGGAAAGCGAGCGGTGATGAAATCTACATTCTTGGGGATGGTGGTGGCGTTTGCGTTGTGCTCGCCGTTGAGGGCGTACGCGCAAGAAGAATCCGGCGGTGATGAGGCTGCTGCGAGCGGCGACGAGAGCAAGGAGCAAGCAGGTGGCGACAAGGGTGGCGAGCCGGCAGGCACCGACACTGCAAAGCCATCGGAAGGCTCGCGCAACTGGTCCTTCGGTCCGTACCTCCGGATGGTCGTCGTGCCTTCGTTCATGCTCAAGCTGTTCTCGGACATGGCGCCGAGCCCGTTCAACGTCGGCTTCGGCGTGGCCGCGACCTATCGCACCGACGACGGGAGCCCGAACTTCGAGATGGGCTTGGGCTACACCAGCTATGGGTTCCACGGACCGTTCCGCACCAAAGGCGGTGACGCGAACGACACCGAGTGGTGGGACAGCAGCCTCGGCATGGTTCACCTGACGGGCTCGGTGCTCTGGGAAGCCAAGCTCATCGGCGACAAGCTCGGCCTGCAGTATGGCTTGGGCCTCGACCTCGGCGTGGTGACCGGCAGCCTCGTCCGCACCGAGGCCTATCAGCCGGCTGGCAGCAGCGCGTGGGTGAAGTGTCCGGCTCCGCTCTATGGGCCCACGTGCCAACTTCCGATGGTCGGCTACGACGTCAAGGGCGAGCAGTACAACGTCAAGCAAGGCAACGTCCCGCCCGTGATGGCGGTTCCGATGCTCCCGCGCCTCGGCTTGCGCTTCGCGCCGATCGAGGATCTGTGGGTTCGCTTGGACATGGCCTACGGCATCTTTCAGTTCTGGTTCGGGTTGTCTGCCGCCTACGTGCCGAAGCTGTGACGACGCTCATCGTCAGCAGCCGGCGGCCAATCCAACGCGGCGCGCTCGTCGTGCTCGGGGTCTGCGCGCTCGCTCTGCTTGCGCAGCGGGTGGTGGCCGAGCCGGCGACCAAAGCGCGCAGCGAAACCGATCAGAAGCGGCGCGCTCAGGCGGCCGCGACGTTCGCCGGTGGGCAGGTGACGCTCGGCGAGCTCGAGGACACGATCGAGCAGCAGAACGCGTTCATGCGCCGCCGCTACCAGCAGCCCGCGGGCTTGAAGGAGCTGCTCGAACGCTCGCTGCGCTTCGCGATCATGAGCGGCGAGGCGGAGCGCCGCGGTTACGGCAAAGACAGCTCGGTGCAAGAGGCCGTCAAGCAGAACGCGGTCC
Source organism: Polyangiales bacterium (assembly GCA_044450485.1). Taxonomy (GTDB): domain Bacteria; phylum Myxococcota_A; class Polyangia; order Polyangiales; family JAFGIB01; genus CAVZVA01. Next base: position 2,597 of record JBIOJD010000471.1, read on the forward strand.
AGCAATTCATGAAGGCCGAGATCGACGACAAGCTGCCGGAGTCGGCCGTGCCCAAGCCCGAGATCGAGCAGTATTACAAGGATCACCTGAGCGAGTACGTGCAGCCGGCGACGCAGCGCGCGGGGCTCGTCGTGAGCGCCACCGAGGACGAGGCCAAGGCGCTGATCGTGCAGGCCAAGGACATGGATCTGCGGGCGTTTCGCGAGCTGGCGCGCACCAAGAGCGTCGACGAGGCGAGCAAGGGGCGCGGCGGCGACCTCGGGTACTTCGACGCGCAAGGCGTCGTGCGTGGCGAAGCGGGAGCGGCCGTCGCTGCGCCGGTCGTGAAGGCGGCGTTCGCGCTCAAGACGATCGGAGACGTGGCGCCGCGGCCCGTGAAGCTGCCTTCGGGCTTCGGGGTGATCAAGCTCACCGGCCAGCGACCCGCCCTGTCGCGCACGCTGGCCGACGTGCAAGACGCGATCCGCGTGCGGCTGTGGCGCGATCGCCGTCAGCAGGCCGTCGAGCAGCTCCTCGTCACGTTGCGGGCGAGCTACAAGCCCGAAGTGCATCCCGAGCTGCTCGACGCGATCAAGCTCGAGCAAGAGCCGGCAGGTGTGCCGCCCGCGCAGCCGCGACCTCCGC
>JBIOJD010000472.1:0-3217 GCA_044450485.1 Polyangiales bacterium
GACGGGGGCCGGGGCGGGCAGCGGACAGCAGAGCGGCCCCAATGGCGACGGCGCTGCGCAGGGCGGCGGATCCGCGGGGGCATCCGGAGGAGGACCGCTGGTCCCCGCCGTGGGTCCGCCTCCGGGCGTCCCATGCGCAGGTACCGCGAGCCCCGCAACGCTACGCCAGTTCGACATCTACATGATGATCGACACCAACATCTCGATCCCGCTCTCCGGCGCCTGGGACAACGTCGCGCACGGCCTGACCGCGTACGTCGAGGATCGCTGCTCGGCCGGAGTCAGCGTGGCCGTGCGCTACTTCGGAATCGACTGCAATCCCAGCACGTACACCACGCCCACGACCCCGATGGGCATCCTCCCGGACAACGCCTCCTCGATCGAGCACCAGATTCCGACGATGCCGTTCATGGTGTCGCCGACGCTGCCCGCATTGCAAGGCGCGCTGACTTACGCCAGCTCACGCGCCAACGCCTACCCCGACTCCAAGCAAATCGTCGTGCTCATCTCCGACGGCTTCTACGACTTCACGTGCCAGGCGCCCGACCTCGTGCAGAGCGTGTTCAGCGCGGTGAAGCCGCCCAGCTCGGGAGCCACGGCCAAGACCTACGTGCTCGCCCTCGACGCGCCCAACCTGATCCAGGTGCCGGGGCTGTCGCAGCTGCTCAGCCCGGCCTCGCGTTTCGGTCCGCTCGACACCATCGCGCAGAACGGTGGCACGGGCACGGCTCGGCACATCGACCTGCAAGCCGCTACCAGCGTGTTTGCCCAGGCCCTGGTCGACATTCAGCACGACGCACAGCCTTGTGACTACGCGGTGCCGGACGCGGTACACGCAAACCCGACGGCGATGGACCTGGGAGCGACCGATGCCACGGGCCAGATGAGCGCGCTGCCTCGGGTCGCCAACGCCGCGGCGTGTGGCGTGGGCTACTACCTCGACGCGCCATCGAGCCCGAGCCGGGCCACGCTGTGCCCGGGTACGTGCACGCAGATCAAGAGCCGGTGCGATAAGGTCGTGTGGGTGATGGGCTGCAAGATGCCCTGACGCTCGCTCCAAACCGGATGCCGCGAGCTGGCGACGAAGTCCGTGGGGCGCTATCGTGAGGTTTCGAGGGGCTCGGGGCGGCCGTGTCGCATCCTGGGCCGGCAAGGAGACGCTGCAGGTGGTCGAGCCCGCGCGCACACCGCAGCCTGGCGAGCTGATCGCAGGCAAGTACGCGATCGAAGAGCAGCTCGGCAGCGGCGGCATGGGCACGGTCTATGCCGCTCGGCACGCATCGACCGGCCGCCGCTTCGCGATCAAGCTGCTCAAGCCGCAGCTCGCGGGCGACGCCGAGGCCGAGGCGCGCTTCATGCGCGAGGCCACACTGGCGAGCGCGATCAATCACCCTGCGATCGTGGAAGTCTACGACGTCGGGCGGCACGCGGACGCGCCGTACATGGTGATGAAGCTGCTGCACGGCGAGAGCTTGGGCCAGCGGCTCGAGCGCGGAGCGATGGGCCCGGAGGAAGCGATCGCCGTCATCCTGCCAGTGCTCGACGGCGTCGCAGCCGCGCACGACCGCGGGATCATCCACCGCGACCTCAAGCCGGACAACATCTTGCTCCAACGCGAAGGCGAGCGGGTTCAGCCGAAGGTGCTCGACTTCGGCATCTCGAAGCTGCTCGGGCCCGACGCGCACACGCGCTTGACCCGAAACGGCATGTCGCTCGGAACACCGTTGTACATGTCGCCCGAGCAAGTGCGCGGCGACGCCGACGTGGACCATCGCGCGGACGTGTACGCGCTCGGCGTGATCCTCTACGAGATGCTCGCAGGCGTGCTGCCGTACGACGGCAACAACTACGCGGACCTCGTGCTCAAGATCATTCAGGGCGGGGCGCCGCGCGTGCGCGAGCGCAATGCGAACGTGTCGCCGGCGCTCGACGCGGTGGTGATGCGAGCGTTCGCGGTGTCGCGCGAAGATCGCCACGCGAACGCGCGGCTGCTGGCCAAGGAGCTGCAAGCGCTCGAGGGATTGGCGCCGGCGCGCATCGACGCGCGGATCTCGCGCGCGCCCGCGACCCCGGCGGGCACGCCGTTCGCGGTCGACGCGGCGCGCAGCGGGCTCGCGACGCGTGCGCCTCGTAAGCCCGCGCGCTACGCACTGCTCGCGCTGGCCGTGGTCGCCGTGATCTCGAGCCTGCTGTGGCTGGCGCGGAGCAGCAAGCAAGGAGCCCGCCCCGAGCTGCGCGCCGGCAGCGTCGCGAACAGCACCGACACGCGCGCCGCCACGGCGCCCGCACCCGCGTTGCCCGAGCCGGTGCGGCCGGCGCCGAGCCCGGTAGTGCGCGTGGTCGAGCCGCAGCCGCCTCGACGCGTCGAAGCGCAGCCGCACCCTCCCCCAATCGTACCGTCGCGACCGCGGGCCGGAGCGGTTCTCACGATTCGGCCGGTGCCGGAGCCCCGCGAGGCGGTCGCACGACCTGCGCCGCCGCCGGCACGGCCCGCGCCCGAGCCGCGCCATCGCACGCGCATGCCGAGCGAGATCATCGATCCGTTCGAGAAGTAGCTCGGCCGTTCCAAACTTGCTTTGCGGACGCAGTGGTTCGAGACTTTCTCGGAGCCGAGTCCGGCGCATCTCATGCCGCAGCTCGAAGGAAGACGTTCGGAACGCGTCGCGTATCGCGCGCCGGTGGAGCTGCTGGCTTTCGCCGACGGCGATGAGATCCCGCGTCGTGTGATCGCGCGCACGCTCGATCTCGGCGCGGGCGGTATGCGGCTGCGCGCACCGGTGCAGATGCGGGTGGGCGCCCAAGTCACTTGCTGCGTGGATCTGGACGGCCAGCCGACAGCGCTGCCTGGACGCGTGGCGTGGATGCACCGCGGCGGCTCGGTGCGGTACGGCGACGGACACGGCATGGGCATCTGCTTCGAAGCGCTCGGGCACGAGGAGTCGGCACTGCTGCAGCAGGTGGTCGAGCGCGCGGGCGAGCGGTCGCGCGTCGTCGAGCTGCGTTTTCCCGGGCTCGCAACCCCCGTGCAGGCGCGCGCGCGCGAGCGTGAGGGAGGACTGCGGCTCTCTGCCAAGCTGCCCATCCTCGCACGCGGGGCCGAGCTCGCATTCCGGCTCGACGAGGACGGACCATGGCTGCGCGCACGGATCGGCGCGGCGGCGCTGCGTGAAGAGAACGCCGAACGTCGTCTCGAGATCGACGTGGACCTGCTCGAGCC
>JBIOJD010000473.1:0-3208 GCA_044450485.1 Polyangiales bacterium
CATCGCGGCCGCGCAGACCGGTCGCCACTTCGGGCAGCGCGTTTCGTACGGACATGCGCTGATCTGCGATCCGTGGGGCACTGTGCTCTCGGAGTGCGGCGAGGGCGAGGGCTACGCGATCGCGTCCATCGACCCCGAGGTGGTGACCCGCGTGCGCGCCGCCCTCCCGAGCCTCGCGCACCGCGTGCTCTGACGCGGGGTTGCCTGCGTCTCAGTCTCGGGACTCCGGGCTAACCCTTTGCAGCGACGCAAGTTTCTGGCTTGGCTCTAGAGCGTGCCGGTTATTTTCATCGGCCGACATCGCCCTACTACCATCGACATGGTCGGTCGCAGCCTCGACCGTCCACCTCGAGTCGATGTTCGAAGACAACATTCACCCCCTCGGTTCCAGGCTTCCGTCCTCAGCGCGGCCCCCAGCGCCGGACCCTCTCGGCGAGCTGCGCAGGCTCGTGCTGGGAGAGAGCTCGCTGCTCGACGAGCTGCCAGCGCTGCCCGACCTGGTCGCGGCCGCGACGGCGCTGGCCAGCGGCGCGCGCCGCAAGGTCATCCTGGCCCTGAGCGAGACACCCGCCGAGATCGCGCTCGTGCGGCGCGGTGAGCACGTGCTGGTCGATGGCTACGGCACCGAGAGCATTCCCGAGATCTTCCTACGCGAGCGTGAGGTCGGCCTGCGCGCGCTGCTCGATGCCTGCGCGCTCGCGAGCAGCCAGCTTGGACAGTGCGGCGCCGACGCGATCAGTGCATCCACGATGCTGGCGCTCAGTCGGCGCGCGGCCGAGGCCGACGTGCTGCCCGATCCTCACGCCCGCCTGCGCCCCTCGCGCTGCAGCGGTGGCAGCCTCGACAGCCCCGGCGCGCAAGTCCCGCTCGCGTTCGGCTTCGAAGCCGAGATTGCGCCGTCGACTGACGCAATGATGGAAGCGCACGCGTTTGCCGACGTACACGCGCTCTTGTTTCACGGCAGCCTCTGGGCCTTCGCGGGCCAACGGCGCGTCGCCGTGCTCGAAGGCCCGATCGTCTTGGCCGCCCAACGCATGCTCGCGGCCGTGCGCGCGCTGTGCGAAGCCTGGCAGGCCGATCGCAACGTTCACGTGCGTCTCCGCAGCGGCGGCTTCTGGGTCGCGGTGCGACGCGAGCGCGGCGGCAACGTGGCGCTCACGCTCAGCAATGGCAGCGGCGACCCGGTGACCTGGCCCGCGCTCGACGTCGACGCTGCGGCATTGCCGATTCTGCGCTTGGCCTCGGACCTGTTGCGCAAGCTGATCGCGACCGACCGCCGTCAGACCCACAACTTGCGCGTCGCGGCCATGCGCAGCGAGATCCGCGCGCTGCGCCGCATCATCCGCGCCCGCGGCCGTCGTGAGAGCTTCGAGAACGCCGACCCCGATCGGCTCCGCATGTCCGCGCCGCATTCGCCAAACGGAACGGAGCCGGAGCGCGCGAATCTAGCGCAGCACCCCGCGGCGCTCCGCTACACCGAGCGTTGGAGCGTGGAGGTCGATGGCCTCGATGCGGGCGCCGTGCACCTGTGTGGCGAGCGCTTGGTGCTCGCGACGCAGAAGCTCACGCTCGCGGTGGCTCGTGCAACGGGCGAAGCGCTGTGGTCGCATCCGACGGCGGGCGCGCGCACGATGATCGCCGGTCGCACGCTGCTGCGACTGCTGCCCGACGGCGCGCTCGAGCTGCACGAGGTCGAGAGCGGCAACCTGTACGCGCGCGCGCGCCTCGGCGCCCGTGCCCACGCGGGCGGACCCGTGATGCTGGCTGGCGGCGGTGACTTGCCGCCGATGGCGATCATGACCGAAGCGCGACAGCACGTGTGCGCGATCGACTTGCGCACCGGTCAACCTCGCTGGCGCTTCCGCGCGCGAGGCAGCGATGCACCCCAGCTCGCGCGCAACGGGCGCGTGCTGTGCGTGACTTCGGGTGACGGCACGGTCGACGCGCTCGACGTCGCAACCGGCGAAGTCGTGTGGCGCTTCGGCGACGGCGCGCGCTTCTGCCTGCGACCTGCGTTGTGTCGCGAGGTCGCGGTCGCGGTCTCGGGCGAGCCGCGCGGCGGCGCGGGCACGGCCTACGGCATCGAGCTCTTCAGCGGTAAGTTGTTGTGGCAGCGCGAGCTGGCTGCGGCACCGAGCAGCGATCCGATCGAGGCCGGCGAGGTCGTCGTTCTGCCCTATGGGCGCTCACGCCAAGCGCGCTTGCTCGCGCTCGAGCCGCGCACCGGCGAGCCCGTGTTCGATCAGCCGGACCCGGGGCTCGACAACGGTGGCCAAGCGCTGTGCCTCGACCGCGCACTGATCGTGAACACGCCTGCAGGTCGCGTGCACTCGCTCGACCTCGCGAGCGGCGAGACCGTGTGGCAGCGCGCGCTTTCCAACCCACTGACCGACGACGTGCCTCGCCAGCTCGAGCCGGTCGTGCGACAGGGCGCCTTGTTCGTGCCATCTGCGCAGGTGCACGTGCTGCGTCCGCTCGACGGCAGCCCGCTCAGCGAGATCGGTTGCGACCTCGTGCCCGATTGCCTACGCGTCGACGAGCGCGGCTGCTTCTACGTGGCCGAGGAGAGCGGCCACTTGTCTGCCTACGCGCCCGCACCGCACCTGCGTTTGGTGCGGTAGTTCCTGTTCAGAAGCGTTCAGGAGCGAGCGCGCCCGGAGAAAAAACCGGAGGAATACTCCTGTATTTCGAGGATTTTTTCGAGGACGTAAGCCGCTCCTGGACGTTTCTGGACGGGAACTGATCAGTCTTTGCCGATGATCGTGAGCGCGCCGCACTGCATCTCGGCCTTGCCGGTCTTGACCGTGACAGGGCCGCCGTTCGAGTCGGCGGGGATCTGCACGGCGATGCGAGATTCCGTGCGCTCGATCATGCGGCAGACCTTGCCGCCGATGCGCACCAGCGGCGACTGACCAAAGCCTTGACCCTCGACCTCGAGCCTGCCGCCCCGCGGGCCTTCGGGGGTCAGCAGCGTGCAACTCGCGGCTGGCGCGGGCTTGGGCGGTTGCTCGGCAGGCGGTTTGGCGATGGGCGAGAGCAGCGCGCTGCTTGCGGCGCTTGCCCCGCTGACGTTCCACGCGGCCGCAAGCAACAAGATCGCAGTCATCAGCCGTGCCATCGCGCATCACCTCCGTGGCGGCCCGACGTCACCACGTCCTCTGCCTTGTACGCGCTGCAGCCCCGTATATTCAAGAGCCCAGCTGGCGAC
>JBIOJD010000474.1:0-3195 GCA_044450485.1 Polyangiales bacterium
GACCGTCGCGCTGGCGCTGATCGGTGCGGTCATCGTGTTCGTCGGCCTCGGCAAGGGGATGCTCGAGATTTACGACGAGGGCCTGTACGGCATGTACGGCCGCACCACGTTGCACTTCGACACGTGGCTGCACGTGGTGACCCCGTACGGACAATATCCGACCGGCCAAGTGAAGTTCTCGAAGCCACCGCTCTCGGTGTGGCTGGTGGCCGAGAGCTTCCTCGCGCTCGGGCCGTCGCTGTTCGCGCTGCGGCTGCCGTTCGCGATCGCCACGTGGCTTACCGCGCTGATCGCGCTCGCCTACGGCCGCTTGCTCGACTCGGGGCCTCGGGGCACGTGGCTCGGCTTCGCCTGGGGCATCTTCTGGCTGCTCAGTCACGGAGCGCATCACTACGGCCGGACGGCCACGATCGAGGCGCTGCTCGTGTGCTTCGTCCTCGGCGCGCTGTACGCCCACTCGCGCGCGCGGCGAGCCAGCTCGGGCGAGGGACGGCTGCTTTGGGCCGCGGCGGCCGGCTTCGCGATCGCCGCGGCGTTCATGACCAAGCAGCTCGTGTGCGCGATCGCGGCCGTGCCCATCGCCATGGTCGAGCTCTGGACCTTGCGCCGTGAACGGTTTGCCACGGTGGCCGCGCGCGCGCTGCCCGCGCTCGGAGTGCCGTTGGCGGTGGCCGTCATTTGGCTGCTCAGGCTCTACTTGAAGGTTCGGAGCGCGGCCGTGGAGGTTCTGTGGGACCACGCGATCGTCTCCCGTGTGTACGGGTTCGACGGCACGCACCATCAGAACTACCTGAATCGCATCGCCGAGCAGCTCGATCTCGACGCCGCGCCACTGTCGTGGCCGCTGTGTGCGCTCGGGCTCGCGCTGCTGCTGTGGTTACCGGCCGGAGAGCGCGAGCCGACATCCGAGCCTTCTTTCGACCCTGCCGCAGGCTGGCTTCTCGGGCTCTCGCTCGTGTGCTCGTTCTTGGCCTTCGACGTGGGCTCGCGTGCGATCTTGCCTTGGTACGTGTTGTCGTTTCTGCCTCCGCTCGTGCTCGGTCAAGCGTTTCTCGTCAGCCGTGCGTTCGATGCCGCGCGCACGGGAGGCGCAGGCCGCGTATCGCAGATCGCCGCGGCGGGCGGAGCCGCGGCGCTGGTCACGGCTGCGAGCGCTTCGGTGCGAAATCTGACCTCGAGCTTCGCTGTGTCCCTGCTCGCGGCAGGTGCGATCGCATGGTCCGTCCAGCAGTGGCCGGTGCCGCCCCGACGGCTCTTCGGCATCGCTGCGGCGCTCGCCGTGCTGCTCCTGGCCGGCAACTTCGCGCGGCCCGCGTACCGCGCGAGCGAGACCGAACCGATGTCGGTGCTCGGGCTGGCGCTGCATCGCCTTCACGCGCGCCGCATCGCGGTCGACGAGCACATGGAGCTGCACTCGTACACGCGCAACACGTTCTTCGGAGTGGCCTCGGAGGACACACAACCGCCGTGGCTGCAGCGCCGCAAGCAACGCAATCCCTTCGACTCGTGGGTCCAGAGCGGCGTGCTTCCGGTGGAGCTGCACGCGCGCTCGGGCGTGCACGTCCTGCGTGCCGGAGGCACGTATGCATTCTTCGGCGACCTCACCGCGCCGCCCTACGACGATCGCGAGATGGCGCGGATTCTCGCGCGGGGGCCGATCACGTTCGAGGCCGAGCAAATGAGCAGCGAGCGCGACTTCACGCGGCGCTGGGACCCGAACGCATCGGCGCACGCCATCCGCGAGGTCGAGCCGAGATTGTGGGAGAAGGCGGAGGAGTTCCTCTTGGCTCGCGGCCTCACGCCCGCGCTGCCGGCTGGGCGCTACGTCGCGGCGTTCTTCGTGCGCTATCGCTGTCAGGGGCTCGGGGGTGAGTGGCCTGGCAACGTCTCCGTACGACCGCGCGGTCGTAGCCCGCGCACCGCGAGCCTGAGCTGCGGGGCGAGGAGCTCCCGCTATGCACACGAGTTTCAGCCGCTGATCGTGAGCTTCGAGCTGACTTCGGCGTCGCCGGTCGAGCTCGCCCTGGACTACGTGCAGGGCGCGGTGGCTTTCGACCGCGTCACGATCGGGCGCGCGCCACCTGGGAAGCGCTGACCAGCGTCCACGGGAACGCGAGCGGAGCGGCTTGCAGCTCGAAGCGCATGGACACGAAGCGCAAGAACTCCCCGCGGCTCCAGTGGTTGACGTGCTCCGGGTCGTTGCCGAGCGCGGTCAGGTGCTTGCCACGCAAGAAGTTCAGGCCGCGAAAGAAGGGCTCCCAGGGCACGCTCGCGATCACGTGCCGGCGGGCGATGCGCCCGAGCACGTCGAGCATGCGCTCCGGCTGTGGCAGGTGCTCGAGCACTTCGCAGATCAGCACGAGGTCGTACTGCTCGCCCGCATCGGCGAGTGCCAACGCGTCCTTCACCTCGAAGCGCGCGTCGGGCACGCGCGTGCGTGCTTCCGCGATCGCCGCCTCCGACAGGTCTATGCCGAGCATCGGCACCGACACGCCAGCGTCGCGGAGCGCTTGCAGCAGGTAGCCCTCGCCGCAGCCGACCTCGAGGATGTCCTTTGGCGCGAGCGCTCGCACCGCCGCGGCGAGCTGCGCGTGAAAGTGGCCGATCAGCGCCCGCTGCAGCGGGTTCTTGCTCTCGTGCTTCTGCTTGTTGCCGTAGGCGCTCGGCATGCGTTTCACACGACCTTGCCGACCTCGCGCTCGCTGGCGTTGGGTACCCGTGGCTCGGCCGCGCCGTGCACGTCGCGGATCGCGAACACCTCGGTCCGGCCGAGCGTGGTGCGCACCACGACCTCCGCGACCAGGCCGACGCACAGGATCTGGATGCCGGTGATGGTCAGCAGCACGCCGAGCGTGAGCAGGGGTCGCGTGCCCACCGGCTCGCCTTTGAACCACAGCACGGTGAGATAGGACAAGATGACTACCCCGAGCATCGCCACGAGCGCTCCGGGTACGCCGAAGAAGTGCAGCGGTCGCGTGCGATAGCGCGTGAGCAACAGCACCGTCGGCAGGTCGAGCAAGCCTTCGAAGAAGCGTCGCGAGCCGTATTTGCTCTTGCCGAACGCGCGCGGCCGGTGGCGGACCACCAGCTCTTCGACGCGAAAGCCGCGGTCGTGCGCCAACACGGGCAAGAAACGATGAAAGCCGCCGTACACGCGCAGCTCGCGCACGCACTCGGCGCGGTACGCCTTGAACC
>JBIOJD010000475.1:0-3176 GCA_044450485.1 Polyangiales bacterium
CGACAAGCCGTTCGAGTTCGACGCGCTCGACGCGCTGGTCACGCAGGTGCTCGAGAAGCACGGCCACATCACGAACGGCTAGCACCCGATGCGCCGAACCAGCACCGCGAGGCTTCTCTGTGCGCGCTGCGGCGCGGCGGCTTTGGGCGTGGCGCTGGCTGCCGGCTGCGGCGGAAACAAGGCGGCACCGAGCGCAGCAACCTCGGCCAAGGCGCCGGCGCAGACCGATTCGAAGAACGGCTTGACCGCAGAACAGAGCAAGCAGGTGCTGGCGAAGATCGGCGACACCACGATCACGCTGGGCGACTTCGCGGAGCGGCTGTCGACGCAGTCACCCTATCTGCGCTCCCGATATGCGAGCCCGGAACGCCGGCGCGAGTTCCTCGACAACATGGTGCGCTTCGAGCTGCTCGCGCTCGAAGCCAAGAAGCGCGGCCATGACCAGGAGCCGGAGGTGCAGCGCGTGCGGCGCCAGATGATGGTGCAGCAGATGATGAAGGAGATGTTCGACGAGAAGGGCATCAAGCTCTCGGACATCACCGACGCCGAGATCAAGGCGTATTACGACGGCCACCTGAGCGAGTTCCACAAGCCGGCTCAACGCCGCGCGAGCCAGATCCTCTGGAAAGACAAGGTCAAGGATCGCGCCAAGGCCGAAGCCGCGCTCAAGCAGTTGCCGAAGTCCGTGACCCCGCCGCAGCCGTGCCCCGGGTGCAAGTCGGAGAAGCCGGGTGCCGCGCAGCCCGACGACATGGAGGCGTTCCGCAAGCTCGCCCGCGAGCAGAGTCAGGACGAGGCCAGCAAGGCGAACGGCGGAGATCTGCACTTCTTCTCACGCGAGCCGGCGGCCGGAGACGAAGGGCCGCCGAAGGCCGTGCGCGAGGCCGTCTTCGCGCTGGCGAACATCGGCGACGTCGCAACCAAGGTGATCGAGAGCGAACAAGGCCTGCACGTGGTCAAGCTGACCGGCGAGCGCCAAGCCCTCGACCGTAGCCTGGAGGACACGCGGCGTCTGATCCAGAATCGCCTGTGGCGCGAGAAACGCGAGGCCGCAATCGACAAATTCGTGGCCGACTTGCAGGCCAAAGCGGACGTGAAGCAGAACCTCGACCTGCTCAGCCAGGTGAAGATCGACGCCACCAGCCCGGCTGCTGCCCCCGACCCGGACGCCGACGAAGCGGCCGAGGAGCGCGCGGCGTCTGGGACGCATGCTCCTGCGAAGGCGCCGGCAAAGGCGGAAGCGAAGGCGCCAGCAAAGGCCAAGCCATGAGCACGCGCGCTGCGCTCTGCTTCATCCTCTGCGGCGCGATCATCGCGCCGTCCGCGGCGCGCGCCGAGATCGTCGAGAGCGTGGCCGCGATCGTGAACGATCAAGCGATCTTGCTCTCCGACCTGCGCCGTCGAGCAGCACCGTTCCTCGAGCAGATCGTGACCGGCGCGAGCACCGACATCGAGCGCAGCGGCCGCATCAAGCAGCTCTACAAGCGCATGCTGCAGCAGCTCGTGGACGAGGAGCTGATCGAGCAAGCCGCGCGCAAGAGCCACATCTCGGTCTCGATGACCGAGGTCGACCAGGCGATCGACAACGTGCGTAGGCAGAACTCGCTGACCGAAGATGCCTTCTGGCAAGCGGTCCGCGCGCAAGGCTTCAGCGAAAAGACCTACCGCGACGACGTGCGCAAGCAGCTCCTGCGGCTCAAGGTGATCAACCAGCGCGTTCGCAGCCGCATCAACATCGGCGACGGCACGGTGCGCGAGACCTATGACGACCGCGTGCGCGACGCGCGCAGGTCGCAGAAGTTCCACGCCGTGCACCTGTTCACGCCACTGCCGCAGACCGCCTCGGCGACCGAGGTCGCGCGCGCGTTCAAGGAGGCACGCGAGCTGCGCAAGCAGCTCACGCCGCAGAACTTCGACGCGTTCGCAGCCAAGCAGGGCGGCGGCGACCTCGGCTGGCTCGACCAGGGCGACCTGCCCGCGGTGCTCGAGGAAGCGCTGCTCGGCCTGTCCCAAGGTGAGATCGGCGAGCCGGTGCGCGGCCCGTCCGGCGTCCACATCTTCTTGCTGCGCGAGCGGCAGTCTGGCGCGACCAAGATCCCGACCTTCGAGGAAGCCCGCACGGGGATCCAGCGCGAGCTGCTCGACAAAGCCATGCAGCGCCAGGAAGAGCTGTTCATCAAGGGCTTGCGCCAAGAGGCCGTCGTCGTCGCGCGGCAATGATTGTAAGCTGAGCGCATGCGCGTCACGGTGCTGGCGATCGCGCTCGGGGCCGTGCTGCGCTGGCCGGCGCTGCTCGCGCCGTTTCACAGCGACGACTACCAGCAGCTCGCGATGCTGCGCGGCCAGTTCGTGCTGAAGCGCGCGCCGTGGGATCTGTTCTGGTTCGGACCGCGCTCGGCCGCCGAGCTGCGCGCGCTGCAGGACTTCGGCTTCGATCCGTGGTGGACCGCGGCGGATCACAGGCTCTCGATGCTGCGTCCACTGTCGAGCCTCGCGATCTGGCTCGACCACCGCGTGTTCGGTCTGAGCCCGTTGCCATGGCACGTTCACTCGCTCCTGTGGTGGGTCGCACTGATCACCGCCGCGTCGATTTTGCTTCACCGGCTCTTGCCAGCGCGCGTGGCGACGGTGGCCGTGGTCTTCTTCGCGCTTCATGGAGCACACGACGTACCGCTCGCGTGGCTCGCGAACCGCAGCACGCTCATCGCTTCGACCTTTGGCGTGCTCGGTCTGCTCGCCCACCTGGCAGCGCGCGATGCGCGCGAGCCGGGCCGGCGGCGGGGTTTTTTGGCGCTCTCTGCGCTCTGCTTCGCGGCCTCGCTCGCCGCTGGCGAGTACGCCTTCGGCTTGCTCGCTTACCTCGTGGCTTTCGAGCTGGTGGGCGCGCGCGGGACGATCGGTGAGCGCGCGCGCGCGCTGGTGCCTGCGCTGGCTCTGGCCGCGACGTATCTGCTTTTGCGCAGCGGGCTCGGCTACGGCGTGCGCGGCTCTGGCATGTACGTCGGCCCGGGTGAGCCGCTGCGATTCTTGGCCCAGGTCGGCACGCACGTGCCGGTGCTCGCTGCGAGCCTCTTGCTCGGCGTGCCCGCCGCGTGGTTTCAGGCGGGCCCGCCCTGGCGCGACCCGGCCATCGCGAGTGGCCTGCTCACCCCGCGCGCGTTCGATCTCGTACCGAG
>JBIOJD010000476.1:0-3174 GCA_044450485.1 Polyangiales bacterium
CCCCACATCTCGAGGGCCCACGCGAGAGACTTCGGGTTCGACATCGAGAACAGCGTGAGGATCGATCCGGTGGCTTCGGTGTAGTCGCGCGCCAGCACTGGGACATAGGTCGTCTGCACGATGTAATTGAGGAAGACGAGCGTCGCGAACACGGCGCAGAACACCAAGGCCACATCGGCCAAGATCTGCTGCGCCGGCTGGGCCAAGCCCCGGACGCTGGCGATCAGCAACACGACTCCGGCGACCAAGAAGATCCCCCCGGGGTAGGGGATGACCTGGATCGGATGAAAGCTTCGCGCGAACAGCGCAGGCCCACCCCACGGGGGCTGCGGATGGGTTGTGTTCACCAGCGCGACCGCGAGAGGCCCAGAGAGCACGATGCCGGCGATCGTGCCGATGGCACCGTGAACGCCCGCACGGCACGCGCTCGTACGCACCGCTTGTGTCGAGGATGTCGCTGTCACCTGCGACTTACGTAATCACCGGCCGCGCAGTGTCACGTCGAGTCTCCATGCTCGAGCCGGGCGCGCGCCGAGCGCGCTGGCTGACGCTCCATCGCAGCGGTCGCCAGCTGCCCTCTTGGGTGCGATGCATCAACGCGGCGCCGCCGCTGACACCACCGCGCGCACGTCTGGGTCTTGCAGATACGTCTCGGTCAAGCGCTTTTTGCCCCGAAGGTCGGGCACGCGCAGCAGCTTGAGCACCGAATCGCCGCTCTTGCGTGCGTACGCTTCGGCGATCAGCACAGCCTTGTGCGTCGCCGAGAGCTCCGCGAGCGGTTGCTCGAGCACGCCCATGCGCAATAGGCGCTGCTCGCTACACGCGAGCGTGAGCCCGAGGAAGTCCGGCATGTGCCGCAGCGTGTCGTGCGCTGGGAGTCGCGTCTGCATGAACTGCGCGATCCGACGAACGCCCCACATCCAAACCAAGCTGAGGCCCAGCAGCCGCCTGCGTAGCGCCGGATCGCGCGCGATCAAGCGCATGGTTTCTTGCTCGCCGAAATCGACGTGGCCTTCTTCTTGGCGGACGGCGCGCGTGAGGATCTCGACCGCTTCCGGATGATCGAGCGTGTCGATCACGGCGTAGAACGCCATCAGCACGAAGCCTTCGCCGAGCGCCATCTCCATCGCGACGTGCTCGGCCCAGTTGTCGGCCATCATGCCCGTGGCGAGAAACCGGACCACGCCGTGCGGCTCAGCCGGGGCGAGGCCCATCATCTGCATGATGCGCAGGAAGTTCCCGATGTGCTGAAGCTCTTCGATCGCTTGTTTGGCGAGAAAGCGCGCGGACTCGAGATCGGGCGCGTCGTAGAGCCACTGCCCAACCTGAATGCCCGTCACTTCGCCGTACAGAAACTGATTGAAGATCCACTCCAGCAAGTCGCGGTCGCGGCCGGGGTCGAGGCGCGCGCCTCGAAAGTCGAAGGTCATCTCTTGGCGCGAGAGCAGCATGCGCTGATTCTTGGGCCTCGCTCGTGGGTTTTCAAGCCGAGGCTGCGCCCGCTACTCGTGGAGCTGCTCGACGGCCTCGCAACCGACGTGGTCACCGCTCTCGCACGCGGAGTGGAACAGGCGGCTCGCCTGGTCGAGATCGCGGTCCACCCCCTCGCCGTTCGCGTACATGTAGCCGAGGCTGTAGCAGGCGAGTGCCTCGCCGCGGTCGCAGGCGCGGCGAAACAGCCTGACCGCGTACTCGAAGTCGCGCGGCACGCCCGAACCGGCTTTGTACATGATGGCGAGGCCCACGCAGCCGCTGAGCTCGTCGTCATCGCACGCACGACGGAACAGGGCTGCAGCGCGGTCGTCGTCGCGGCTCACCCCGCGACCGAGCCGGTAGAGGTAGCCGAGGTACGCGCAGCCGTAGGCACTTCCCTCGCTGCACGCGCGCTCCGACAAGTCCACCGCCGTGCCGAGGTCGGTCGCAACCCCGAAACCGTTGTCGTACATGAAGCCGAGGAAGCCGCAGGCCTCAGCGTTGCCCTTGTCGCACGCGCCGCGGTAGTCGCTGACCGCGTCCTCGTACTGCTCCGGCTTCAAGTCGTCGGGCGTGGGCAACCCGCTCCGTTTGCCTGCGGATGCAGTCGCGCCACAGCCAACCAACGAGCAGCAGAAGAACGACAGCGCGAGCGTCCGATGCATGCGTTTCCGCGTCGACCCAGCCTACGGGAGCGGTCCCCGCCGCGAAAGGCCCACCACCTTGGTTTGTCCCTGCGCCTGTTTTCTTCGTAGGCTTTCGTGGGTCTACGTCCGATACTTCAGCCCCGCATGCCCGAGCTGCCCGAGGTCGAGGTCACGCGCCGTCAGCTCGAGCCGCTGCTGATCGGACGCACCATTTCCGCCGTGCGCACCACGGCTGCGAGCTACTTCTTCTTGACGCCGCCGGCGTCGCTCGCGCGTCGCTTGCGGGGTCGGCGCGTGGAGCGCCTCGATCGCCGCGGCAAGTACCTGCTGGCGCAGCTCGATGACGGGGCCGTGTTGCTCATGCACCTAGGCATGACCGGCCAGCTCTTCGCGGCAGGGGCTGCGAGCCCGCGGTTGCTCTCGTCTGCAGCGCAGGCCGCACTCCCACCCGAGCGCCAGCACGCTGGCTTTCGACCGGACCAGCACACGCACCTGCGCATCGCGTTCGACGACGAGGGCCCCGAGATCTACTTCCGCGATGCTCGCAAGTTCGGCAAGGTGGAGCTGCTTGCGGCGAACGCACCCAACGGCCGCTTGGACAAACTCGGCGTCGACGCGCTCGCGGCTGGGGGCGCGGACCTGCACGAGGCCGCGCGCAAACGCAAAGCCGCGATCAAGAGCGTGCTGCTCGATCAGAGCGTGCTCGCCGGCATCGGCAACATCTATGCAGACGAGGCCCTGTTTTTCGCTGGCGTTCGTCCGACGACCCCGGCCCGTCGCCTGTCGGCTGCGACCTGCGAGCGCATCGTGCGCGCTGCCCAGCGCGTGATGCAGCGCTCGATCGCCACGGGCGGCTCGAGCATCAGCGACTACGTGCGGCCCGACGGCAGCGACGGTGGCTACCAAGACGAGCGTCGCGTCTACGCGCGCGCCGGCGAGCAGTGCAAGCGCTGCGGCGCGCACATTCGCAGGCGCGTCATCGGCCAGCGCTCCTCGTTCTACTGCCCGCGCTGTCAGAAGTAACGGGGCGGTGCAGGCTCGCGCGCGAGCGAAG
>JBIOJD010000477.1:0-3138 GCA_044450485.1 Polyangiales bacterium
CTCGACCTGCTCGGCGGTGATCAGCACAAGGTCGGCCGTCTCGAGCACGTCGTCGCGCAGCACCTGGGCTTCACGCACGTCCTCGACAACGTGGGCCAGGTCTACCCGCGCTCGCTCGACCTCGAGGTCGTGAGCGCGCTGTTGCTTGCCGTGGCGGGTCCCGCGAGCCTCGCGACCACGCTGCGTTTGATGGCGGGCCACGAGCTCGTGACCGAGGGCTTTGCACCCGGGCAAGTGGGCTCTTCGGCCATGCCGCACAAGATGAACACGCGCTCCTGCGAGCGCATCCACGGCCTGCGCGTGATCCTGATGGGTCACCAGACCATGGCCGCGGCGCTCGCGGGCGACCAGTGGAACGAGGGCGACGTGAGCTGTTCGGTCGTGCGCCGCGTGCTGCTGCCCGACGCGTTCTTCGCCGCCGACGGCTTGTTTCAGACTTCGTTGCACGTGCTCGCGGAGCTCGGTGCATATCCGCTCGTGATAGAGCGTGAGCTGCAACGGTACTTGCCGTTCTTGGCCACCACCAAGGTCCTGATGGCGGCGGTGCGTGCCGGCGTCGGGCGCGAGAGCGCGCACGAGGCGATCAAGACGCACGCCACGGCCGTGGCGCTCGCGATGCGCGAGCAAGGCGCGAGCGACAACGACCTGCTCGAGCGCCTCGCGGCCGACGGCCGTCTGCGCCTGCAGCGCGACCAGCTCGCGGCGCTGCTCGCCGAACCGATCGACTTCGTGGGCGCCGCGCGCTCGCAGACCCAGGCGTTCGTGGCTGAGGTCGAGACGCTGCTTCGACAGCACCCGAACGCCGCTCGCTACCAGCCCGACGAGATGCTGTAGGGCCCTTCGTTATCCGAGAGGTGCTGGTCTTGCCCGAGCCGCTCACGACGCAAGCTAGTTGATTTGTGCAAGGTGGGACCCATCTCGACTTGGGGGTGCACGGCCGTCGCGCGCGCGTGTAGCCTATGCTAGAAGTACCTGCGGAGGCGGGTGGTGAGGTCGGGCTGTTCGAGGCGTCGGGTCGGGATGGTTGCGGTGGGGGAAGGCGTGAGCCGTGGGTGCTGCGATGTACATAACGTGGGCTAGGTTCCGGCTGCTCGGCTGCGCGTGCGCCTTGATCGGCTGCGCCTCGGGATACGTGGACAACCCGGTGCCCACGGCGGCGTCGGTGGCGACCGGCACGATTGGCACCGGCGGAAAAGGTGGAGCTGCTGGCAAGGGAAGCGCGGGCGCGGGCGCCAAGGCTGGCACGGCCGGCGGTGGCGCTGCGGGCATGGGCTCGACCGCGGTGAGCACGGCCAAGACCGGCGATCCTTGCGTGCCGGGAACCGAGCCGACCTGCATTTGCGACTCCACACACACCATGGGCGTGCGCATCTGCAAGTTCGACCCCAACTCCACAGCGACCATGGGCACGTACTCCGACTGCCAGAGCTGCGCGCCGCCCCTCATCACGCCCGACGCGGGCACGGGCGACGTGATGCTCATCGATGCGGGCACCGCCGGTACGGGCGGCACCGGCGGCATGGGTGGCAGCGGCGGCAGTGGCGGTCGCACGGGTGGCGGAGGTAGCGGCGGTACACGCGCTCCCACGATGATGCAGCCGGCGGCGGGCAAGGCGTGCTCATCACCCTGCATGAATTCGTGCTTCCCCGTCGGGATCCTTCCCTGCTGCAGCCCGCTCGGGACCTGCGGCTGCACCTGGGCGCCCGGCGCCTACTGCTTGTAGCGCAGGCGCGTCACGGCGATCAGCTCCCGGTGAGCTTGTCTTGGCGCCGGAGCTCCGCAGATCGGCCCCACTGACTCGGCTTCTTGCCCGTGAGCACGCGACCGAGGACGAAGAGCAAGATGCGCGGAGATGCGAGCGCGGACAGCGGCCGCAACATTTGACCAACTTCCACCAGCCGCGCGGCAACCTTCGGCTCACGCATTGCTAGGTCGAGCACATGGTCGACGTAAGCGTGGCTCACGCGGGCCTGATAGCCAGCGGGCGGACCTTCGGTCGTGGCCCACCGGTAGTCTTCGCCGGTCGCGAACATCCAGGCGGGCGCCACGATCTTCTCGAACCGCCGCTGCGCGCGCAGTGCGATGCCGTCGAGACCACCCGTTGCGAGCTCATCGCCGAGGGCCAGCGCTTCGAGCGCGGCCACGGTCATTCCCTGTCCGTAAACCGGGTTGAACGCGCAGAGCCCGTCGCCGAGCGGCACGAAGCCCTCGGGCATGCGTTCGAGCGCGGCATACTGATGCCACTGGTTGTCCGCCTGACGATAACCTCGAGCCTTCGACAGCGGCTTTGCGTCGCGCAGATGCTCATAGATGATCGGATCGATGAGTGATCGCGCGAACTCGAGGTAGGACTCGTCATCGGTCGGTGCGCCGTGCTGCTTGCCGATCCCGCCCAAGAAGACCATGGAACGCCCGCCTTCAACCTTGAACACGGCGCCTAGGCGTGGCGTGTCGGGCACCCGGCTGAAGACCCACAGCCCGCGAGTCCCTCGTGGCAAAGGGATCTCTTCGTACAGGCGCGTTGCGTATGAAACGTGTCCATCGACGTTGATGACCTTCGGCGCTTGATAGCCGAGCGCGGTCAACCACTCGGGCGCGCGAGATCGCCGTCCCGACGCGTCCACGACCAGCTCGGCGTCGAGGTGGGGCGGCACGTTGCTGGCGTCCTCGATGCGTTTGTCGAGCTGCACACCCTGGATGCGCTCGTTGTTCGCGCTGACGTGGAGCGCAACCGCGTGAGCGTTCTCGATGATGTGGACGTTGGGCAACTCGCGCACGCGCTTCCTGACCTCGCACTCGAGCGTAATACGCGTCGCGCACCGCACCAGCGCATCGCTCGGACCGCGCGGCATGAGCCCAGCGCCAAAGTGCATGTGCCCGTCGTTGACGAGATCCACGAGCGGTGCACCTGCGGCGGCGAGCGTGTCATCGAGACCCGGGAAGAGCTGCTCGAGCAGGAGCCGTCCCTTGGCGATTAGGAAGTGAGCCTGAAAGGCTTGCGGCACGCCCGGGCGATAGTCGGGCTCGACGGGCAAGCGGTCGCGCTCGACGATGGTGACGCGCTCGAAATGACCGGCCAGCACGCGCGCTGCCACCATGCCGGCCATGCTGCCACCGACGATCACTGCGTTCTTGCTC
>JBIOJD010000478.1:0-3126 GCA_044450485.1 Polyangiales bacterium
GACCGACGCGCTCGACCTGCGCTGCCGGCGTTTTGTCCTGGGCGCGGACGTGCTCTTCGACTGTGATCTGCGGTACGGCCTCGCGTGACGCTCA
The DNA here is from genome assembly GCA_044450485.1 of Polyangiales bacterium. Classification (GTDB taxonomy): domain Bacteria; phylum Myxococcota_A; class Polyangia; order Polyangiales; family JAFGIB01; genus CAVZVA01. The sequence continues at coordinate 95 of JBIOJD010000478.1, forward strand.
CCCTGGTCGCGCCCGACCCCGAAGGCCCGGCCACCGGTGGCACGCTCTACAACACGCACTTGGTCGAGGCGCTGAAGGCCGCGGACGTGCGTTGCGAGTGGGTCCGGCTCGAAAACGCCGCAGCCGCGATTGCGAACCGCCGGCCGCGGTTGCTGCTGGTCGACAGCCTGCACCTCGATGCCTTGCCCGAGCTCCGCGCGCTCGCAGCGCCCGCTCCGGTGTATCTGCTGCTGCACTATCTACCCTCGCTCGTGGAGCTCGGCCGCGAGGTCGCGGCGAGCGAGCTCAGCCCGCCCGAGCGTGCGGCCTTGGCTCTTGCCGACGGCTGTGTGGTCACGAGCGCGTTCATGCAGCGTGCGATCGCTCGGCTGTGGGGTGCGCACAAACCCGTGCTCTGCGTGGAGCCGGGCGTGGCGCTGCCCAAGGTCGAGCTCACGCCGAATAGCCGGCCTCGCGGCGTCATGCTGTGCAACCTGCTCCCCGCCAAGGGCGTGCTCTCGTTGCTCGAAGCGCTCGGGGCAGGCGTGCGCGCCGAAGACGACTTCGAGCTGTTGATCGCTGGCAACACGGATCTGGCCCCGCGCTATGCGCAAGCCTGTCGCGCGCTGCTCGAAGGCAAAGCCGCGCTGCGAGGCCGCGTGCGATTGCTCGGAGGCTTGTCGCATGTCGATGCGCTCGGCTTGCTACAAACTTCCGACGTCTTGATCTCGGCCTCGCGCATGGAGGCCTATGGGATGGCGCTCGCGGAAGCGCGTGCGGCCGGCGTGCCGATTCTCGCGCGGCCGGGCGGCCACGCCGCAGCGCACGTGGAGCCCGAAGCAGGCGGCGAGCTCATGCCCGACGAAGCCGCGATCGCCAAGCGCTGGCTCGAGCTCGTGCGTGACCCTGGCCTGCTCGCCGAGCGCAAACGCCTCGCGATGACGGCGCGTCGCTCACGGAGCTGGCCGCAGGCCGCCGAGGCGCTGGTGGCGGGCCTGCAAGCGGCGCAGAGGCTCACGCTGCGCGAGGGCCCTCGATGAGGTCGCCCACAGCTCCGCGGCTCGCTCACCGCCGCGGTAGCTCACCCTCGTACGCCGCCCACGCCACGTGCGACTCGTGCAAGGTGATTTTCATGCTGCACAGGCCGTCGCTGCCAGGGCCGAGCTCACCGCGGGCGATGCGCTCGGACAAGCGATCGAAGATCAACTTCGCCAGGAACTCGGTCGTGGTGTTCTTGCCCGCGAGAGCCGGCAGCTCGTCGAGGTTCCGATAGTGCAGCGCGCCCAGCACGGACTCGAGCGCCTCGGTCGCACGACCGATGTCGACGACTACGCCGTGCGGGTCGAGCCGCTCGCCGCGCAGCTCCGCGTCGACGACGTAAGTGGCGCCGTGCATGCGCTGTGCGGGACCGAACAGCTCGCCTTGGAAACTGTGCGCGACCATCACGTGGTCTCGAACGCCTACGCTGTACATGCTCAGCCTCAATCCTCGTAGTCGATGCGGTGACACGTGCAGGCAAGCTCGCCGCGCGCGAGCTGCGCCATCACCGCGGGCAGGGACCGAAACGGTGCGGCCGCGTCGATCAGACGATCGAGCGTCGGGTCGGCGAGCAGGCGGAGCGCCAGCTCGAGCCTGCGGCGGTGGCTGAAGCGGGCGCGCTGCGACGGAGACAACGCGCCGACCTGCGATGATTGGATGCGCAAGCGCAACGCGTGAAACGCTTCGCCGAGCGGCAGCGACACGCGCGTGCTGCCGTACCAGCTCAGCTCGAGCACGGTCGCTTCGCGGCCTGCGAGCCCGAGCGCTGTTTGCAGGCCCAGAGGTGAGCCGCTGGCGTGCACGACCAGATCCGCGCCGCCGCGAGCCTGCGTGGGCAACGCGAAGCTCGCGCCGAGCGCCACGGCCATGTCGGCCTTGCGATCGTCGACATCGACGAGCTGCACCTCGCAACCCGGATGACGGGCGCACAAGTACGCGACCAGCGAGCCCACGGCACCGGCGCCTACCACAGTCACGCGATCGCCAGCCTTCAGCCCGGCGTCCCATACGGCGTTGAGAGCTGTTTCCATGTTGGCGCCGAGCACGGCTCGGGCGGCCGGAACACCGCTCGGCAGCGGCACGAGCGCACCGGCATCGACGACGTACGCGTCTTGATGTGGATACAGGCAGAACACCTCGCGACCGCGTAGCTCGTCGGGGCCCGCCACCACGCGGCCGACGTTGCTGTAGCCGTACTTGACCGGCCACGGAAAGCTGCCCGCTTGATGCGGAGCGGCCATGCGCTCGCGCTCGGATTCGGGCACGAGCCCGCGGTGCACGAGCAGCTCGGTGCCGCGACTCACCGCCGTGTGCAGCGTCTCGACCAGGGCTTGGCCGGCTTCGGGCACAGGCAGCTGCTCCGCGCGCAGCTCGCCCCGCTCGCGGTCCACGGTCCAATAGGCTGTTGCTTCACGTTGCAAAACGACGCAGCTCCATCGAGGTTCTACACGGCCTCTAGCGACCAGTACACGGAGCGGGCGAACGAATAGCAGAGCAATCCCACGGCGCCGAGCGCGACCTCGCGATGCAAGGGTAAGCCTGCGAGGCTCGCGACGAAGCTGAGCGCCAGCACGCTGAACGCGTATCGCCCCAACTTCGAGCGCGGCGCCTCGCCCGAGCCTGGCAGCAACGGAAGCGCGAGCACGTAGAGGTAACGCAGCGCTCCTGCGACCAGCACGTACGACCCCAGCCTTCCGTGCAAGTACAGCACGAGCGAGCACACGAGCACGAGCAGCGCATCGCACTCCATGTCGAAGCGCGCGCCGAATGTGGAGGCCAGTCCGTTGCGTCGCGCGATGAAGCCGTCGAGCCCGTCGAGCGCGAAGATCGCGAGCACCAGCGCGGCCGCGCCGAGGCCCGGGTCGTGACCACACGCCGAGGGGATGGCCACGATCGCGAACAACCGCAGCGCAGTGAGGGCATTTGCGGCACCGAAGCCACCGGCGGGCGTGAAGCGACCTCGATGAGCCCACACGAAGAGGCCGAGCGCAGCAGCGCCCGTCAGCGCAGCAGGC
>JBIOJD010000479.1:0-3120 GCA_044450485.1 Polyangiales bacterium
GCCGGGTCCGACGGCGTCGATCGCCGTGGTGCGACCGGCGGCATCGGTGCGCTGGCGGATGAGATAGCCGCGGCGCACCATGGCGAAGCTGTAGCGGGACAGCCAAGCGGGTGGCAGCGGCGAGCGCGGCTCGATCGCGAGAGAATCGAAGCCGCAGGCCTCCGCCGATTCGCCCAGCAGGCCCTCGAGGACACCCCGGGCGGCTGCCGGGCACCCGACGCAATGCTGGGCGCCGCACGCCTTGGCGACGACGGGGAGCTCGAGTCCTGCGGCTCTGGTCACATCGGGTGAGGCTTCCAAGGTTGACATGATGAAACGCAAATAAGCGCGGTTTGCAGGCCCGCAACTCCACGACGGGCAGCCCCCGAGCGGTCGCATTTCGCGGTATACGTCGCTACATGTCGTCGGGAGCTCGGCTGTGAGCGCGGCTCGGCTGGTGGCCGAGGCGGTTGACGCATTGCTCATGCGCGCGCAGGCGCAGGGCATTGCCTCCGATGCCGTGGCGCGGGCGCTGGTCGATCGAGCGCTCGGCATCTACAAGCAGAGCCGCAGTGTCGAGGACATCGCGGCCGAGCTCGAATTCCTCGCGCAGAACCTCGACGACGACGCCACCCACCCATTCATGCGGCCGTGAGCGGGGCGCCCGCGGCTCTGGGCGGTGACGACCAGCTCGTCGCCGGCATGCGCAGCGGCTTCTTCGCCACGCGCAGCCCGCGCTACTGGCTGACGCGGTTCGTGTTCTTGCGCGCGCTGGGCTTCATCTACTGCGTCGCGTTTCTGGTCTTGCTCGAGCAGTGGCAAGGTCTGATCGGGAGCCACGGCATCCTACCGGCTGCGCGCTTCCTCGAGCGCATCGAGGGCCGCATCGGCTTCTTCGAGCTGCCGACGCTGTTCGTGCTCGGGGCGTCCGACGCCGCGCTCGGGCGCGTTGCGGTGCTCGGGTTGTGTTTGTCGGTCGCCGTGCTGCTCGGGGTCGAGAACGCGCTGGTGATGGCGGCGCTGTGGGCGATCTACATGTCCTTCTGCCACATCGGGCAGACCTTCTACGGCTACGGCTGGGAGATCTTGCTGCTCGAGACCGGGTTTCTGGCGATCTTCGTCTGTCCGCTGACGAGCTGGCGGCCACTGCGCAGCGAGGTCGCGCCATCGCCCGTCGCGCTGTGGCTGCTGCGGTGGCTGCTGTTCCGGCTGATGTTCGGAGCGGGCCTGATCAAGATCCGCGGCGACGCGTGCTGGACCGATTTGAGCTGTCTGGCCTACCACTACGAGACGCAACCCGTGCCGGGCCCGCTGAGCTGGCTGCTGCACAAGGCGCCGCTCTGGTTTCACCAGGCTGGGGTCGCGTTCAATCACCTGGTCGAGCTCGTCATGCCGTGGCTCGCCCTCGGACCGCGCTGGGCGCGGCACACCGCGGGCGCGCTCACGGTGCTGTTCCAGGCGATGCTGATCGCGAGCGGCAACCTCTCGTTTCTGAACTGGCTCACGATCGCCGTGGCGCTCGCGTGCTTCGACGACGACGCGTTCGCGAGGATCCTGCCGAGGCGCCTGGTCGAGCGGGCGGCGGGATTGCAAGCCGCGCGCCGCCGCAGCATGGCGCAGCTCGTCGTGATCTCGCTGCTCGCGCTCTTGGTGGCGTTCCTCAGCGTGGGGCCCGTGCTCAACATGGTCTCGCCGCGCCAGCTGATGAACTACTCGTTCGACCCGCTGCACCTCTGCAACACCTACGGCGCATTCGGCTCGGTGAGCAAGGTTCGCAACGAGGTGATCGTGCAGGGCACGCGCGACGCGCGACCGACCGAGGACGCGCGCTGGCTCGAGTACGAGTTCCCGTGCAAGCCGGGCGACGTGCGAAGGAGGCCGTGCTTGATCACGCCGTACCACTACCGGCTCGACTGGCAGATGTGGTTCGCGGCGCTCGGCAACGTGCAGCGTGAGCCCTGGCTCTTGCGCTTCGTGTACGAGCTGCTTCGCGCCGAGCCACGGGTGCGTGCGTTGCTGGCTCGCGATCCGTTCGGCAGCGAGCCGCCTCGGTACGTCCGAGCCGAGCTCTACGAGTACCGCTTCACCCGCTGGTCGGAGCGCAGCAGCGGCTACTGGCGCAGGCACCGTGTGGGCGCGTATCTGCACCCGCTGTCGCTCGCAGATCCGGAGCTGCGGCGAGCCCTGCGCGCTCGAGGCTGGCTGGATCCGGGAGATCCTTGATTCTCGCCCCTCCGGCTTGCGCTCGGGGGCCGCGGCTCTTAGGTTGAATCAACGGCTATGAAGTGGTCCTACAAGCTCGGCCGGATGTTCGGGATCGACGTGCACGTGCACGCGACGTTTCTGTTCCTGCTGGGTCTCGTCGCGTTCGACACGTACTCCGAGACCCACTCGGGGCCCGCGGTGTTCTTCAGCCTGCTGTTCATGGTCGCGCTGTTCTGCTTGGTCGTGCTGCACGAGTACGGGCACGCGTTGACGGCGCGCCATTTCGGTATCCGAACGCTGCACATCACGCTCTATCCGATCGGCGGCGTGGCCATGCTCGAGGGCATGCCCAAGCGGCCACGCGAGCAGCTCCTCGTGGCGCTTGCGGGCCCGGCGGTGAATTTCGCGCTTGCAGCGTTGTGCTTCGGAGCGATGACTGCGCTCGGCCAGCCCCTGCTGCGACTCGGCCAAATCGACGGTCAGCCGAGCTCGCTCTTGTCTGCGCTGCTTTTCACCAACCTGGTCATGGGCAGCTTCAACTTGCTCCCGGCACTGCCGATGGACGGCGGCCGCGTGCTACGGGCCGTGCTCGCGATGCGCCTCGGGCCGGAAACGGCCACGCGCATCGCGGCGGGCGTGGCCAAGCTGGTCGCAGTGCTCATGGCCGTGTATGCGCTGCAGGGCCATGGTCATGCGATGTTGCTCGTGATCGCCGTCACCGTGTGGCTCGGGTCGAGCGCCGAAGCCCGCATGGCGTCGCGGCCCGTGCGCCTCTACCGCGGTCCGAGCGGAGTCGACGATTCGGATGGCGTCGAGGTGCTCGACAGTCGGGCTGTGGACGAGCTGCTGGCGCAGCGCCCGCGGCCGGGCGGCCCATTTGGTCCCAAAGATGGCGAGGGCGTTCGCGTTGGCGGCCTCAAGGTCGAGCTGATCGAC
>JBIOJD010000480.1:0-3112 GCA_044450485.1 Polyangiales bacterium
CGCGCAGGCTGCGCGCGTCAGCACCGGCCGCGACTGCGCAGACGTCGGCACCGTGGACCTGACTCACCTCGTGGAGCGCACCCGCTGCGTACCCGACGGCGCGCGCAAAGCGCAGGTGGTTCTCCTCGACGGCCAGCGGCTCGTCGCCCACCGCGCGTCCGAGGTTGAACGAAGCATAGGGCCCCCGGCTCGCCCCACCGGTCCGCAGGTTGAACCCATGCCTGAATCCGAGCTCCCGCAGCAGCCTCGAGCCGAGCACATCGCTCACGGTTCATGACTCGGGGCGGCACGCGCCGCCCCTCCCCGACGAAATGAATTCGTCGAGGCCCCTCCCCACGCGGAGCGGGAGCTTCGCTCCCCTCTCGCGGCGGAGCCGCGATTCACCCCTCGGTTGGCTCGTAGACTTGACTCGTTCGTCAATGCACTTGCTCGTCAAGGCATCCGGGTGCGGACGAGAGGACTCGAACCTCCAAGGGTTTCCCCACTAGATCCTTAGTCTAGCGCGTATGCCAGTTCCGCCACGTCCGCGGGGCAGCGTCTCATGTACCGGCGAGGCCCGGGCTGTCAAGTCCCTGGACATTTCTGGTGACCCACGAGGCTTCGTAGTAGACTTTTCGGACAACCGCCGGAGGCCGCATGTTCCAAGAGGCTTTGCGAGAGCTGGTCGATCGCACCGATGGCGCCATCGCCAGCCTGCTCATGGGCTTCGACGGCATCACCGTCGACAGCTACAGCCGCGACCCGGACGCGCTCAACATGGAGACCGTCGGCTCCGAGTACAGCGTGGTCCTCGGCCAAATCAAGCAAGCGGCGGCGATGCTCGACCTCGGCTCCGCGCACGAGGTGGCGGTGCAGGCCGACAACATGACCACCGTCATCCGCCTGCTCAACGACGAGTACTTCGTGGCCATGGCGCTGCAACCTGCCGGCAATTTCGGCAAAGCGCGCTACCTGCTGCGTATGACGGCGCCCGCGCTGCTCGAGAAGCTCTCCTGAGCGGCGGGCTCGGTGGAACGCCCATGGCGAAGCGGCGAAAACGCGTGCTCGTGCTCCACGGGCCGAATCTCAACCTGCTCGGCTCCCGCGAGCCGACGGTCTACGGCAAGGACACGCTCGCCGAGGTCGACAAGGCGCTGAGCGCCCTCGGCCGCGAGCTGGGTCTCGGCGTCAGCTGCCGCCAGAGCAACCACGAGGGCGAGCTGATCGACTGGATCCATGGTGCCCGTGGCGAGCGCGACGCCATTCTGCTCAACCCCGGCGGCCTGACCCACACCTCGGTCGCATTGCGCGACGCGATCAGCTCCGCGGGGCTACCCTGCGTCGAAGTGCACTTGTCGAACATCCACGCGCGCGAAGAGTTTCGTCACCGCTCGGTGACCGCCGGCGCTTGCGTGGGCGCCGTGATCGGCTTCGGCAAGGACAGCTACTTGCTCGGCCTGCGCGCGCTCGCGGCTCGCCTCGGCTGAGCCCGGGTCGGGCTTGCGCGCCGCCCCCGCGGATGGACGCGCCCCGACGCTTGACCGTGGCGGTGCGGCGAACCTAAACTTTGGATGTTCCAGGTATTTTCCGCTGGAACCAGGCGTCACCCAGCACCCTGCCGAGTGACGGGAACGTCGCGCGTGAGCATCGATCGGGCCAAAGCACTCAAGGCTGCCCAGAAGTACCTGGCCAAGGGCCAGATCGATCGCGCCATCACCGAATACGAGAAGGTGGTCGCCGCGGATCCGGATGACCCGCGCTCGCTGCTCAAGCTCGGCGACCTCTACACGCGCACCCGTGACAACAAGGGAGCGATCGCCAGCTACCGCAAGGTCGCGAAACAGTACGCGCAGCAAGGCTTCTTTCTCAAGGCGGTCGCGGTCTACAAGCAAATCCTGAAGCTCGACCCGGGCGATCTCGCGGCCACCGAGAGCCTCGGCGAGATGTACGAGATGCTCTCGCTCACGAGCGACGCGCTCGGCACCTACGAGCAGGTCGCAGACGCATACCTCGCAGCGGGCAAAGGGGACAAGGCGCTCAAGTCGCTCGGAAAGATCGCTGAGCTCGATCCCGAGAACGTGGCAGCTTGGATTCGCTCGGCCGAAGCCCTGTCCAAAGCCGACAGGATCGACGAGGCCGCCGAGGCCTTCCGCCGCGGTGCGGACCTGCTCAAACGCCAGGGCCGCATCGACGACTACATCAAGGTCACCGAGCGACTGCTCTTCCACAGCCACGAAGACCTCGATCGCGCGCGCGACCTCGCGGCGATCTACATCGAGCGCGGGCAAGCCAAGGCGGCGCTCGCGCACCTGCAAACGTGCTTCAAGGCCAATCCGGTCGACGTTCCGACGCTCGTGCTGCTGGCACAGGCGTTCCACGGGCTCGGACAGACCGCCAAGGCCGTAGCCGTGTACAAGGAGCTGTCGCGCATTCACGCCGAGGCCGGTCGGGTCGAGGACGAGCTCGCCACGCTGCACGCGCTGCTCGCGCTCGAGCCGGGCGACCCGGACGCGCGCCGCCGGGTGGAGGCGCTGTCGAGCGCAACGCAGCCGGTCGGCGACGATGTGGTCGAGGTCGTCGACGAAGAGCTCGACGAGGTCGTGATCGTCGACGAAGAGCCCGAGGACGGCAGCAAACCGTTCGCGGCGACCTTCGCCGAGCCCGAGCGCAACGCGAAGATCGCGCGGATGATGGCCGAGTGCGAGGTGTTCATCCGCTACGGCCTGCGCGACAAGGTGATCGCCCAGCTCAACCGCGTGCTCGACCTCGATCCCGAGCACGTCGAAGCGCGGGAGAAGCTCAAGGACGCGCTGCTGAAGCGCGGCGAAGTCGGCTCCGCGGTGATGCAGCTCTTGCTGCTGTCGGAGTCTGCGGCCAAGCAGGATCTCGCGCGCGCCGGTGGCTATCTCGAAGAGGCGGCGCGCTTGAGCCCAGACAACGAGGCGGTGAAAGCGCGGCTCGCGGAGCTCCGGAGCTCGATCGCGCCCGCGCCGACCCCGACCGCCGGCGACGAGGACGAGGTCGTGTTCGTCGAGGACGAGGCCGACGAAGCGGACTTCTCCGATCTGCGGAGCGCCCCGCCACGCCCGGTGGGTCCGCGCGAAGTCTCGCTCGCGACTCAGCTCGAAGGCAG
>JBIOJD010000481.1:0-3109 GCA_044450485.1 Polyangiales bacterium
GCAGCCACCAACGTCACCAACAGCGACAAGACTGTGGGGTGGCTCGCGGCCGCGCTCCGCGCCGGTGTGCTCGTGCCCGCCCAAGGGCCCGTGTCCGTACGGCTCTCGGTCGACGCCCTCGGCAACCTGCTGCGTCCAAACCTCGAGATCCGCGGGGCACAGCCCCGTTCGTCCACCGTCCGCCCCTTCGGCGTGGCAGGCTCTCTGGACCTGCTGATCGCGCTACCATGAAGGATTCGGAGGCACCGGGGCATCAAGTGAGTAGCGGAGGGCACAGCCGAGCCGAGGAGGGCAGGATCGACGCCGAGGCGCTGTTTCGGGCCCATGCGGGCTTTGTCGCTGCCTTCCTACATCGGCTCGGGACGCCCTCGGCCGAGGTCGACGATTTGGTGCAGGAGGTCTTCTTGGTCGCGCATCGGAAGGGCGGCTACACGCCGGGTGCGGGCCAGCCGCGGACGTGGCTCGGTGCGATCGCAGTGCGCGTCGCCAGCTCGGGCCGGCGAGCGCGCGGCCGGAGGCGCGAAGATCGCGACGACGCCTCGCTCGAAGCCAAGCCATCCGATGCGCGCGACCCCGCAGAGACGCTCGAGATACACAAGTCGCTCGAGCGCGTGCAGCAGGCCCTCGACTCGCTCGACCTCGAGCACCGCGCCGCGTTCGTGCTGTACGAGATCGAAGGCGAGGCGTGCGAAGCGATCGCGAGCTCGTTCGGTGTGCCGGTCGGGACCATCTACTCGCGTTTGCACCATGCGCGGCGCCGCTTCCTCGATGCGTACGCTGCGCTCACGCGCGATGATCCAACCGCGATGCGACCGCGGTTCGCGGAGGGCGCATGAAGGCGCCGCAACGCTTGCGGGATGATCCGGCGGCCGCACCCGCGGTGCGCGAGGACCTCGAGCGAGCCCGAGCGGCCGTGTCGGGCTACGACGTGGCTGCGGGGTTGATCGCGCTGCAGTCGTCGATCGCCGCCTCGGGGACGGCGGCCGCAAGTGGTGCGTCCGCGGGGCATGCTGCGCAGGTCGCCACAGCCAAGGGCGGAAGCGCCCTCGGCGCGGCCGGCGTGAAGCTGACGCTCTCCGCGCTGGGCGCTGCAGCAGCCGTCGCAGCAGGCGTGACGCTTTGGCCCGCGCAGCGGCCGGTGCCAGCTCCGAGGCCCGCGGTAACGGCTCCCACGATCGCAAGGGCGACCAAGACCGCAACGCCGGAAGCCCCAGCGGCACCTACGGCACCTGCGCAGGACGAACCGACGGCGGAAGCCGAGGCGCCAGCTCCGAGCACGCCCACGCACAGGAACGAAGCGCTCGCACCTGTGGTGACCGGGCTGCACCGAGCCCGCCACACGACGCAAAACGCAACCGCGCCGCAGCCAAACGACGCGCTGCACCGCGAGATCGCGCAGCTCGGAGAGATCAAGACGTCTCTCGAAAGCGATCCGGCGCGCGCGTACCACCTCGCTGAGCTCGGCAATCACGAGTTCCGCCACGGCGCGCTCGTTCAAGAACGCGAAGCGCTGGCCGTGCTCGCGCTGTGGAACCTCGGCCGGCACGGCGAAGCCGTGAGCCGCGAGCGCGCGTTCCTCGAACGCTACCCACAGAGCCCGCTGCGCGAGCGCCTGCAGGCGGTGCTGCACTCCGATGCGCCTTGAGCCGTGCGTGCGCTGGGCCAGCACCCGCGCACTTGCGCTCTGCTGCTTGCTCGGCTGTACGAGCACGGGCGTGGTCGGCACGAGCTCGGCCGCGAAGACGCGCTGCGACGGGGGGGCCGCCGACTGCCCATCCTCCATGCAATGCGTCGCCGGCCTGTGCTCGCAATGCTCGGCCGACACCGACTGTGCACACGAGCAGAAAGGGCTCTGCAATGGGACGGTGTGCGTCGCTTGCCGGACTGCCAACGACTGCTCGGCCGGCTCGCCGCTCTGCGTGAAGAACGTGTGCCAGGAGTGCGCAGAGGACCTCGACTGCGGCCACGACACCTCCTGCATGGACGGGGTCTGCCGGGCCGAGCCGGGAGACCACGGCGGAGCCGGCAGCGGCGGCACCTGAACGCGGTAGAAGCGCGCGCTATGCTTGGCGGCCATGACGGTGCTGCTCGAACACGCCTGGGGTGTGCTCGGTACGCTCGGGCTGCTCGTGATTTCGAGCTGGGCCTCTGCGCACGCGATTCTGCACAAGCGTGAGGTCCACGCTTCGATCTCGTGGGCGGCGCTGATCTGGCTCGCGCCGGGCGTGGGCGCGCTCGCTTATCTGTTGCTCGGCAGGAACCGCATCGGGCGCCGAGCAGCAGAGCTGCGCAGCGGCCTGACCCGCGTGCGCTCGCCGAGGGCCGAGTGCGTCGCGCCGCCCGACGTGCCGCGGCAGATCGGCTGCGAGGCACCGCAGCTCACGGAGCTCGCGCGCCTGATCGGAGAGGCAACACAGCGGCCGCTGCTGTCCGGCAACCTGGTCACGCCGCTGATCGACGGCGACCAAGCATACCCGGCGATGCTCGAGGCGATTGCGCGCGCGGAGCGGTCGATCGCGCTCGCCACCTACATCTTCGACACCTCGCAGGTCGGCATGCGCTTCGTCGACGCGCTCTGCGCTGCCCAAGCCCGTGGCGTGCAAGTGCGGGTGCTGATCGACGACGTCGGCATCCACTACTCGTTTCCGGTGGTCGATCACGCGCTGCGCAAACGCGGCGTCCACGTCGCGCGCTTCATGCCGGCATCGCGCGCGGCCTATTTCAACCTGCGCAGCCACCGCAAGCTGCTCGTGGTGGACGGCAAGGTGGGCTTCACCGGAGGCATGAACATCCGCGCTGGCCACGTGCTCGGCGATCGGCCCAAGAGCCCGATTCGAGACCTGCACTTCCGCGTCGAAGGACCGGTCGTGGCGCAGCTGATGGATCTGTACGCGGAGGATTGGCTGTTCACGACCCGGGAGAAGCTGGAGGGCGACCTGTGGTATCCGACGCTCGCCAGCGCCGGTCCGACCCTCGCACGCGGCATCCCAGACGGGCCGGACGAGGACATCGACATGATCCGCTGGGCGTTCCTGGGCGGAATCGCGTGCGCGCGCAGCTCGATCCGCGTGCTGACGCCGTACTTCCTGCCTGAGATGTCGCTCGCGAC
>JBIOJD010000482.1:0-3065 GCA_044450485.1 Polyangiales bacterium
GATCGGCGAGGCGCCGTCGTTCGGCTCGAAGCTGACCTTCACGTCGGCGACCTCTGCGCGCGGGAGCTGATCGGCGTTGAGGTAGCGCAGCGGCAAGCAACCTTCCACCCGGAAGATGAGGTGACCCGCGTCGGCGTTGAATGGCTCGTCCGCGCTCTGGTGCAGGCCGACGATCACGGCGAGCCCGGCGAGCGCGTCGGAGGTGAGCTGGTATTGCTTGAACCCCGTGAGCCGGTAGAACGGCTCGCTCCACTGCACCGTGCTGTCGAGATAGCCCCCGCCGCTGAAGTCGAAAAAGCCGTCGAACGACGGCTGCACCTGCAGCGTGACCTTGCCGTCCTTGCCAGTGGTCGCCTCGGCGACCAGCCCGGTGCCGCACGAGGGATCGACCGCGTTGCAGGCCTGTACCTTGACGTCGGCAAGCGGCTTGTCGGGCACGGCGGCAAAGTCGATCACCGTGACGTCTACGTTCAGATCCTGAGCAGGCGTGGGCCAGCGATACTTGTCGACGCAGCCCCAGTTGACCTGACACGCCTGCTCGCACATGCCCTGCATGCAACCGAGCAAGGGATCGAAATCGGTCGAGAAATCGGCGACCGGCGTGATCGGCTCGAGCAGGTCTTTGCCACACTCCGTGCCTTCACCGCAGGCGTTTGCGAGATCGCAGCAATTTTCCCGCACGCAAGCGTCGCACGCCGGCGGAAGCTTGGCCGAGAGCCCGCACGCGGGCCCCTTCGGGCGGGCAGCATCGCTCGCGGCGGTTCCTGCGTCCGACTTGCCCGTCGCGGATTTGCCCGCGTCGATCGGCGGATTCTGGCGGTAGCTCGGCAACAAGCAGCCACCGAGCGCCAGCGCACAGAAGAGCGCCAGACCCGTGCGAGGCGCGCTCACAACTGGCCTCGCACGCCTACGAAGCCTGGCGCGAGCAAAGGTTGCACGCTCGCGTGCTCGGCTTCCGGGTCTCCGGTTCCGAACAGCAAGATCAAACCTGACACCGTGGCCACGAGGCCAGCGCCCAAGGTCAGGCCGGACACCAGCCGCATCGCATTGTAGCGGTCGAGGGTCGCGTGCTCGGAGTAAGGACAGCGGCGCTCTGGACACTGACCGTCGAGCTCACTCTTGTCGTGCAGCGCGAGCCCGAGCGTGACGCCGGACACGATCAAGCCGGCGGCACCGAGCGACAGCACGCTCACGCCTAGAAGCGTATGTCCCGAGCCCTCCTTTGTGGCTTCGGCCGCTGCAGGCGGGTGCTCGGGCGTCTCCGGGGCGAGCGGCGCCGCTTTGGGCATCGCGTCAGAGGCGTTCGCGCCTACCCCGGCCTCGAGCGACAGCTCGAGCGGCGCGCGGTCCTGCGCTTGCACGTCGAGCGAGCGGGTGTACGGCGCGTAGCCCTCGGCGCTCGCCCGCAGCTCGTGGCGACCGGGCAACAGCACGAGCTCGTCCTTGCCAACGAGCGTCGGGGACTTGCCGTCGACCGTGAGCGAGGCGGTGCTCGGTTGCAGGTGCAGCCTGAAGCGCCCGACCTCGCGGTTTGCGCTGTCGATCAAGCCCTGCACGTGCTCGCGCTGCTCGTCGGTCAGCGGCTTGCGCGGATCGAGGAGCGCCGCTTCGAGGTTCTGCAGCGCGGCGACGAAGTCCCGCTGGTTGAAAGCGGCCATGCCGATCGTACGCAGCGTGCGCGCCGTGGGGTCGATCCCGTGCGCGCGCTCGAACAGGCGCCGGGCCTCGTCCCAATGTCCTGCGTCGTACGCCGCCAGCGCACGCAACACGAGATCGTCGTACTCGCTGGTCTGCGCCGGCGCGGCAGCGGCCGGCGGCGGCTCGGCGCTCGGTGCTTGCGCCTGCGCCTGTGCTTCGACGCGAGCCACGAGCCCAGTGACGAGCCCCACGCAGCCGAGCAACACGATGAAAGCGCGCACGCGTGGCCTCGACCCGCTCTCTACCAAAAGATCATCACACATACCAAAAGATGATCATGTGACTCCAGTTCGTGGGAGAATGACTCTACAACCGGTAAGGCTCATAGCGTCGCGGGTCGGGGACGAAAAGCCTATGGCGCAGTTCACAGGACAAGCGAACAAACGCAGCAGCCGGCGGCGAGGTCTGCCCGGCGAGCAGGGCGCGCAGGCCGCAGAGGAACCGGCCGGGCCAGCTACCGGCTATCTCGTCGACGGCAAGTACCGCATCGACGGCTTGCTCGGGCAGGGCGGCATGGGCGCGGTCTACCGCGCCACGCACATGGTCAGTGGCAAGCGCGTGGCCCTGAAGTGGATGCTACCCGCGGCCGGCACCACCGAAGAGCTGGCCGAGCGCTTCGTGCGGGAGGCGCGCGCCACCGCTCGCATCGATCACCCGAACGTGGTCGACGTGTACGACGTGGGCACGCAGGACGGCTCGGTCTACCTGGTGATGGAGCTGCTGCACGGCGAGTCGCTGGCCGAGCGCCTCGAGCGCGGCCCGATGGAGACGGTCGAAGCGGTGGGGCTCCTGATGCACGCGTTGCGCGCAGTCGCAGCCGCGCACGCGCAAGGGGTCATCCACCGCGACCTCAAGCCGGACAACATCTTCTTGTGCCAAGGCCCGGACGGCGAGCCACGCGAGCCCAAGGTGCTCGACTTCGGCATTTCGAAGGTCGCGGCCAGCAGCGACATGCGTGACATGTCGCTGACGCAAAGCGGCACCGTGATGGGCACGCCGTTCTACATGTCGCCCGAGCAAGTGCGCGGGTTGCGCGAGGTGGACGAGCGCGGCGACGTCTATGCGTTCGGCGTGATCCTGTACGAGATGCTGAGCGGTGCATTCCCGTTCGACGCGGAGACGTACAACGAGCTGATCCTGAAGATCGTGACCGAGGAGCCCACGCCGCTGCTCTCGCAATGCAAGGACCTCGACCCGATCCTGGCGTCCGTCATCGCGCGGGCGATGGCGCGCGATCGCGAGCAGCGCCACCCGGACATCGCGACGCTCGCAGCCGACCTCGAGCCGTTCGCCGGCGGTGTCAGCTTTCGCCGCAGCACCACGCTGCCGGGAGCACCGGCGGTGTCGCAACCGGTTCCGCGCGGCAC
>JBIOJD010000483.1:0-3057 GCA_044450485.1 Polyangiales bacterium
ACGACGCGTCAGGTGACCGACCTCGGCCTGAAATACACGCTGCTCACCAAGCACACTTCGTTCATCGCGGTGCTCGAGCAGATCCGCAATCCCGCGGGCAACGCCGCAAACGCGGACCAGCCGCTGCCGTTGCCGCTCGGCGTCTCGGAGCTTGCCGTGGCAAGCGAGTACGAGTCCGGGGCCGAGCCAGAGCTGCCGTGGTTGGTCGCGCTGCTGCTCGCGGTGCTCGCTCTGATCGCGTACCGCAAGCGCATGCTGCGCTCGGCGAGGCTGCCGTGACTGCCACTCGCCGCCTCGTGAGCAGGTGCGCAACCGAACGCGCGAGCGTGGTCGCGATCTCCGTGGCCATCGCTGGGGGGCTACTGCTCAAGCGTTACTACGCGCAAGCCGGGGTCGGCGATCTGCGCTGGGTGCTGGCACCGAGCTGCTGGGTCGCGGAGCGGCTCGGTGGCTCGTCCTTCGCGTGGGACGAGTCCGCCGGCTACGTCAACGACGGAGCACGGATGGTGGTGGGGCCGGCTTGCGCGGGCGTGAACTTTCTCGTGGTCTGTTGGCTCGCGCTCTTCTTGTCTTGTCACGCGACGTACCCGCGCCTGCGCGACAAGCTCGGTCTTTGGGCCGCGAGTCTCGGTCTCGCGTACCTCGCGGCCGTGGCCGCGAACGGCGCGCGCATCGCCCTGGCCGCGCGGCTCGGTCACGCCGACTTCCACGCCGGCATTGCAAGCCACGCGACGGTTCACCGATTGCTCGGCGTGGTCGTGTACTCGGTCGCGTTGCTCGCAGCCTGCGCAGCGGCCACGCGCTGGCTGGCTGCCTCTGCGACGCCGCTGCCATCGCGCAGGTACGTCGTTCCGCTCGGCTGCTATCTCGTGATTGCGCTCGCGGTCCCGTTGGCCCGGCACGCGTTCGGTGAGGGGGCCTCGGGGCTGGGTGTCCACGTTCTGCAGACGTTCGCTGGGGTGGCCGCCGTGGCCGCGAGCGCGTGGCTCTGCGAACGTCTGGTCGATCGGTTATCCTCTAGACGCGCGCGCTCGTGAGCGCGCTCGGTGCTGCGATGGGCAAGCCCAGAATTCTGATCGTCGAGGACGAGCCCGCGATTCGCGACAACATTCAATTCGTGCTCGAGAGCGAAGGCCTCGAGACCTTGCAGGTCGCCGCAGGCCTCGACGCGCTGCCCTTGCTCGCATTGCAGAGAGTCGATCTGATCGTCCTCGACGTGGGGCTGCCCGACGTGAACGGCTTCGAGCTGCTCAAGGAGGTCCGCAAGATCTGCGCTGCGGCCGTGATCATGCTGACCGCCCGCAACGCCGAGCTCGACCGGGTGCTCGGGCTCGAGCTGGGCGCCGACGACTATGTGGTGAAGCCGTTCAGCCCACGAGAGCTCACGGCCCGGGTGAAGGCCGTGCTGCGGCGCACGCAGGTCGTGCAGCCCACGTTGCCGGGGGTGCCGGCGCCCGCGCCCCGTGCTCTCGTTCTCGATGATGCCAAGCGCCAAGTCACGTTCTTCGGCGTGATGCTCACGCTCTCGAAGCTCGAGTACGAGCTGCTGACGACGTTCATGAAGCGTCCCGGCCAAGTGTTCTCGCGCGAGCAGCTCATGGCCATGATTTGGGAGCAGCCCGAGAGCAGCCTCGAGCGCTCGGTCGACGCGCACATCAAGAACCTGCGCGGCAAGCTGCGCGCGGTGCGACCCGACATCGATGCGATCGTGACCCACCGCGGCACCGGGTACTCGCTGCGCGAGGACCTGTGAAGCTCGGCGCGCTGCTGTTCGCGGCGTTCACCGCGATCGTGCTCGCGTGCTTTTCGTATCCTGCGTGGCTGATCGTCGACCGCTTGCGCATCGTGTACCTCGAGAGCGCCGAGGAGCCGCTGGTCGACACCGCGAACATCTTGGCCGAGCTCGTAGGCCGGGCGCTCGAGCGCGATGCGTTCGACATCGACACGCTCTACGCGGCGTCGCGTGGTGTGGCGGCCCGCAACGTGTCCGCGCAGATCTACGAGATCGTCAAGCCACGTGTCGATCTCGCCGTGTACATCACCGATGGGCACGGGCGGCTGATCTTCGACTCGCGCGGCCGCGCGACTCTCGGTGCGGACTATTCGCAGTGGCATGACGTGAGCCACACGCTTGCCGGCAAGTACGGAGCGCGCATCAGCCGCAGCCCGCAGGATCCGTCGATGCCTCGCCTCCTGTACGTTGCGGCGCCGATCTTCGTGCACGGCGCCCGTGCGGGCGTTCTGACCGTGGTCAAACCGACGACGGCCGTCCGCACGTTCATCGACGCCTCGCGACCGCGCCTGATCGCTGTGGCCGTGCTCGCTGCGCTCGCGGCTATCGCGCTCGCTCTGCTGGTCTCACTCTGGGTCAGTCAGCAGGTCGGCAGGCTCACGCGCTACGCGGACCACGTGCGCAAGCGTGAGCGCGAGCCTTTTCCCAAGCTCGCGGACACCGAGCTGCGCCAGATGGGGCTCGCGTTCGAGCGCATGCGCGAGTCGCTCGCCGGGCACGCGTATGTCGAGCAATACGTGCGCGCGCTCACCCACGAGCTCAAGAGTCCGATCTCGGCGATCCGGGGGGCCGCCGAGATCCTCGAGACGCCACACCTCGACGAGGAGCGGCGCATGCAGTTCTTGGGCAACCTGCAGCACGAGACGCAACGCATCCAAGATCTCGCTGACCGCATGTTGGAGCTCTCCGAGCTCGAAGCCCGGCGCGCGCTTCCGGAACGAGCCAAGGTCGCGCTCGCGCCGCTCGTGCGCACGATCGTGGAGAGCCACGGACCGACGCTGCTGCAGCGGAACCTGACCATCGCAACCGCCGTCCCGGACGCTGCGGTCGTCCACGGTGACGCGTTTTTGTTGCACCTCGCGCTCTCCAACCTGGTGAAGAACGCCGTGGAGTTCAGCCCGGAAGCGGGTGGGGTACGGGTGACCGCGGAGCCCGTGGGTGGCGTGGTGCGCGTGGTCGTCGAAGACGAAGGGCCCGGCATTCCCGACTTCGCCCGCGAGCGCGTGTTCGAGCGCTTCTACTCGCTCGCGCGGCCGGCCACGGGA
>JBIOJD010000484.1:0-3057 GCA_044450485.1 Polyangiales bacterium
CCGGATCGTGCTCGCGAGCGCGCGGTCGCCGGACAAGCCGAGCTTGCCGCTTTCCACCGCCTCCGTGCCGTCGAGCGCACCCACCAGGAGACGCAGGAAATCGACCATCCCGATGTCGAGCACCACAGCCGAGCGAGCCGAGGCGCCGCGCTCGGCATGGCACACGCCGCCGTCGACCACCACCTGGTAGGTCACGACGCCGCGGTCCGGGGTGCGAATGTCCCAAGCGATGGTCGCGCTGTGCCCCTGCGCACGGTCGGCGCGAAACGCGTCGCACATGCCGGAGAAAGCGTGCTCGAGGAATGCCTCGGTGCCGCCCACGCTCTCGATCCAGGCGAGGATCTCGTTGTCGCTGCGGCCCCGCATCGATTGCCACCTCGAGGGCTCGCGACTGCGAGCGCTCCGGTGACACATTGGCGGCCCTGCCGAACTGTGTCAACCGTTCTGCGCAGATGTGTGCAAAGCCTGCCTCGACGGGCTTGAGCGGCGCGACGTCCTGGTCTACACGGCAACCCGTGAGCGTCGCAGTGACCCAGGGCATCCGCGTGGTCGTGCGCAGCCAGTATCTCCCCGAGCAATCGGATGTCCGCGCGGGCCGGTTCGTGTTCGCGTACACGATTCGCATCTCGAACGAGTCCGACCGCAAGGTCACCCTGCGCTCGCGCCACTGGCACATCCTGCACGGCGACGGCAAAGAAGAAGAGGTCCGCGGGCCGGGCGTGGTGGGCAAGCAGCCTGTGATCGCACCGGGCTCGGGCTTCCAGTACACGAGCGGCTGCGTGCTGACCACGCCCCACGGCAGCATGCGCGGCAGCTACGAGATGGTGCGCGAGGACGGCAGCGTGTTCGAAGCCGAAATCGCGCCCTTCGCGCTGGCTTTACCGCACGCGCTGAACTGATCGCGGTTGTGTTGGGAGCCGAGGGGCAAATCGCGCTCCCGCAACCAACATCCCAGGATCGCTGGACAATTCGGCCTCTTTCTGGCACTATTCCGGTCTTGGCCAGGAGGGCTCGCCCAGCGGCGTACGCGGGCGAGCTGGCGTATCATGGACGGCTCCAGACCCAATCCAAAGCCCGCTGCGAAGATGACCCAGACCACCGTCACCGGTGCCGAACGTTTGGTGCGCTGTCTGGAAGAGCACGGGGTCACGCACATCTTCGGGCTCTCCGGCGGCGCTGCGATGCCGATCTTCGACGCGCTGGTCGACAGCGAGATCAAGCTCGTGCTCACGCGCCACGAGCAGGGCGCGACGCACATGGCCGACGGCTATGCCCGCTCGACCGGGCGGCCCGGCGTGGTGCTCGTGACCTCTGGGCCGGGCGCGACGAACACGGTGACAGGGATGCTCACCGCCCTGATGGACTCGGTGCCGATCATCGTGCTGACCGGCCAGACGCCGACCTTCAACCTGGGCAAGGATGCATTCCAGGAAGCCGACGTCACGGGCATCACCTACCCCGTGGTCAAGCACAGCTACCTCGTCACCGACGCCAACGACATTCCGCGCGTGGTGAGCGAAGCGTTCCACCTCGCGACCACCGGCAGGCCGGGGCCGGTGCTGATCGACCTGCCCAAGGACGTGACCTCGGGGCCATGCAACGCGCCCGAGCCAGGCCCGCCCGACATCCCCGGCTACGAAGTGCCGCAACACGCCGAGCGCGCGTCGCTCGAGCGCGCGGCCGAGCTGCTGCGCGGGTCGAAGCGTCCCATCCTGTACGTGGGCCACGGCGCGGTGATCGCGGGCGCGGGCAAGGCGGTCGCGGCCCTGTCGCGGAAGCTCCAGGCGCCCGTCGTGAACACGCTGCTCGGCAAGGGTGCGGTCGACGAGACCTCGCCGCTGCACCTCGGCATGCTCGGCATGCACGGCACCGCCTACGCGAACAAGGCGGTCGTCGACTGCGATTTGATCATGGCGATCGGCGCGCGCTGGGACGACCGCATCACGGGCAAGGTCAGCGAGTTCTGCACCGAGGCCAAGCGCATCCACGTCGACATCGATCCGTCGGAGCACGACAAGATCGTGAAGTGCGACGTGCACCTGCTCGGCGATGCGCGGCTCGTGATCGAAGACTTGCTCGGCCTGTGCGAGCGGCTCGACACCGACGCGTGGCTCGCGAAGTGCGAAGCTTGGCGCAAAGAGTTCCCGCTCAAGTACCCACAGGACGACCGTCTGCGCGCGCAGCACGTGCTCGACCGGCTCAACGCCGTCACCGAAGGGCGCGCGCTGATGACGACCGACGTGGGCCAGCACCAGATGTGGGCCGCACAATTTTGTCTCACGCGCGAGAACCGCATGTGGCTCAGCTCGGGCGGCGCCGGCACCATGGGCTTCGGCTTCCCGGCGGCCATCGGCGCGCAGTTCGCGCGGCCCGAGGCCGAGGTCTGGGCGATCGTGGGCGACGGCGGCTTTCAGATGACGATGTGCGAGCTGGCCACGGCTGCGGTGCACAAGCTGCCGGTCAAGGTGCTGATCATCAACAACCACTACCTCGGCATGGTTCGGCAATGGCAGGAGCTGTTCTTCGACAACCGCCTGAGCGGCGTGGATCTCGAAGGCAATCCCGACTTCGTCAAGCTCGCGGCCGCGTACGGCATCACCGGCTTCTACATCCGCAAGCCGAGCGAGGTCGACGACGTGCTGCGCGCCGCACGCGCGTACAACGACGGCCCGTGCGTGGTCGAGGCCGTGGTCGAGAAAGAAGACAACGTCTTTCCGATGATTCCCGCAGGTGCAGCGCTGCGCGACATGATCATCGAACGGCCCAAGCACAAGCTGGAGAAGCCGTCGGGCAGCACCTGAGATGGCCGGGTCGCAGGACGCCATGCACACGTTCTCGCTGGTCACGCGGGACCATCCCGGTGTGCTGGTGCGGATCGCGCTCGTGTTCGCTCGGCGCGGCTACAACATCGAGAGCTTGGCGGTGAGCCCTGGCGTGACGGGCGGTTTTGCGCGGATGACGATCGTGACCCGCGGTCAGACCGAGAACGTCGAGCAGATGAGCAAGCAGCTCCAGAAGCTCGTGGACGTGGTGTTCGTGACCGACCACCGCGGCGAG
>JBIOJD010000485.1:0-3055 GCA_044450485.1 Polyangiales bacterium
CAACGGCACGCGCGTGTTCCTGCCGCTCTTGCGCAAGCGACCCGAAGGGCACGTCGTCAACATCTCGAGCATCAACGGCATGGTGCCGTTCGCGAACAACGGGCCCTACAACGTGTCGAAGTACGGCGTGCTCGGTTTCACCGAGACCTTGATGCAGGAGCTCCACGGCCAGCCGATTCGCGTGACCTGCGTGCACCCGGGCGGCATTCGCACCGGCATCGTGCGCAACGCGATCGGCACCACGGCAGAGGAAGTCGAGCTCTTCGACCGGATCGCGATGACGAGCGCGGACCAAGCCGCCGAAGTGATCCTACGCGGCGTCGAGCGCAACAAGCAGCGCGTGTACATCGGCGCCGACTCGAAGCTGCTGGCGTTCGCGAAGCGCATCATGCCAGCCACGACGGTACGCATGGTCGGCGCGCTGTCGAAAGATCCCCCGCAAGCGCCCACCCCGAAGCGCGCGTAGCCAGCTCCAACGCGCTAGGGCTTGGCGCCACTTCTCCAGAAAGCGCGGCCGTCGATGCTGAGGCAGCGGTAGCTGGGGTCGAGGGCGCGGGCCTCTTCGTTCTCGGGACAATCGCCGAGCGCGAGCGACTGCTCGACGGGAGGCTCGTGCGTCACGCGACACGCGGCGCTGCCCTCGCAGCCGAAGCGCTGATCCTCTGACTGCACTCGCAGCAGGAGCTGTGCAGGCGTCGGTCCCAGATCGAGCGACCATTGACCCGAGCGCCGCGTGATGGGCGCTTCGGAGCCGCGCGCCGCGAGCCAATCGAAGCGGCCGTCCTGCCGCAGATCGAAGCGCTGAGTGTCGGCTCGACCCGCGGGCGACCAGAACTCGGCCCACAGCCCGACCAGCTCGGACTGGGAAGCCAGAGAGACGCGCCGCGAGGCAGTCGCTTGTGACGGCGCCGGTTCGGGGCGCACGGCGGCGGGTGGTGGGCGCGTGGCGCACGCCGACGCGCAGCAAACGAACGCCAGTGCCCATGCAGGGATGAACGTCGAAGGCATGCTCGTCTTCTAGAACGCAGGGGACGTTTCGGCAACGGCGAAGGCCGCACGGGCTGCCGTCTTCAGCGCAGCGTGGCGAGGGCCTCGAAGTAGCCGGGCCACGACTTGCCGACGCAACGCGGATCGCGGATCCGCACGCCGGGCACCCGGAGGCCCGCGAGCGCAAAAGCCATGGCCATGCGGTGGTCGTCGTAAGTGTCGATCTCGGCGCCGCGCAGTGGGCCCGGAGTGATGGTGAGCGAGTCTTCACCCGCATGCGCTTGCGCGCCGAGCTTGCGCAGCTCCCGCTCGAGCGCGGCGAGCCGATCGGTTTCTTTGATGCGCAGATTGCCGACGTTGCGAATGCGGGTCGTGCCCTGCGCGAAGAGCGCCGTGACCGCGCACGCCAGCACGGCATCTGGCATGGCGTTCATGTCCGCGTCGATCGCCCGCAACGGAGCGCCGCTGGCACGCACTTCCACCCCGTCTGCGTCACTCTCGACCCGACAGCCCATCCGCTCGAGCAAGCCGAGAAACGCGATGTCGGCTTGGCCCGAGGTGCGCGACAAACCTCGAACCCTGACGTTGCCGCCCGCGATCGCCGCCGCTGCGAAGAAATACGCGGCGGTCGAGGCGTCCGGCTCGATCGCATAGGGCCGTGCCTGATAGCCGCGGCCGGGCACGACGTGCAACGTCTGCGCATCCGAGAAGCCCGCTTCGGCGCCGAACTCGCGCATCACCTGCAACGTGACGTCGACATAGGGTCGAGACACGAGCACCCCCGCGTGCAGGCGGAGCACGAGCTCGTGCGCGGCGTACGGACCGATCAGCAACAGAGCAGACACGTATTGGCTCGAGCGCCGCGCGTCGACAGTCGCCACGCCACCGAAAGGCGCACCGCCCATGCAACGCACAGGCGGACATGCGCCGGGGCTCTCGGCGACCACGTCGACCGAGAGCTGCCGCAGCGCGTCGACGAGCTCGCCGATCGGGCGTTCGCGCAAGCGTGCCGTGCCGTCGAGGCGGCTCTGTCCGGGGGTCAAAGCCATCACGGCGGTCAGAAAGCGCGCGGCGGTGCCCGACGCGTGCGCATCGAGCGTGGTCGAGGGCGTGCACGGCCGTCCGTCGACGCCGGTCACGACCAGACGCTCGCCCTGCGGTTCGATGCCGGCGCCGAGCGCGCGCAGCGCAGCCACCATGGCTCCAATGTCTTCGCTGTCGAGCACGCCCTCGAGCTCGCTCCGGCCGCGTGCGAGCGCCGCGACCACGAGCGCGCGGTTGCTGATGCTCTTGCTGCCCGGAACCCGCAGCCGCGCGTGCAGCGGCCCGCGCGGAGCGATCTCGAGCGTCTCGTCGGACGACACCAAGCACTTCTGCCACCGCCCGCCTAGGGAGGCAAGGCTTGAGCCCGGGGTCATGACCCCTGTACGCTCGGCGATCGCGACTGCTTGCCGGGCGCGCTGCATGCTTCTCGACCAACCCATCATCGCGTTCGACATCGAGACCATCCCGGATCCGGAGGTCGGTCGGCGCATCCTCGGCCTGCAGGGCACGGACACCGAAGTGGTGTCGGAGATGGTGCGAAAGCAGCTCGAAGAGACCGAAGGCAAGACCGAGTACCCGCAATCACCCTGGCACCGTGTGGTCGCGATCTGCGCCTGCGGGCTCAGTCCCAAGAGCGGACGGGTGAAGCTCGGCTCGCTCGGACAGCCGGGTGACGAACGCAGCGTTCTCGAAGCGTTCTTTGCGATGCTCAAGAAGGAGAACCCGCCGCGGCTCGTGTCGTGGAACGGCTCCGGCTTCGACCTACCGGTGATCCGCTATCGCGCGATGCTGCACGGCGTCGCGGCGCCCAACCTGTACCGAACCGACGGCGAGTTCCGGTTCAACAACTACCAGAATCGCTACCACGACATGCACCTCGACTTGATGGACGTGCTGTCCGGTCACGGTGCCTCTTCGCGCGTCGGGCTCGGTAACTGGGGGCGTACCATCGGTCTGCCCGGCAAGAGCTTTCTCGAGCGCAAGGTCTACGAGCACGTGCTCGACGGCGAGCTGGCTCGAGTGA
>JBIOJD010000486.1:0-3055 GCA_044450485.1 Polyangiales bacterium
ATGGGTGGGCCCCCGACGGCTCTGCCGGCGGGGCGGGAAGGGCTGGGGCCCTTCCCGTTACTCAGGAGACCCTCGATCCGACTCGGCTCGACGTCGAGCGTCTGCCGCCCGAGGCCGTGGCGCTGCGGCGCGACATGTTCGCGCGCGGGCTGTACATGCAGACACATCTGGGCGGACGCGGGTTCGTCGGCGGCGCGGGGCGCGTGTCCTTGCCGGGAGTGCTGGCGCACGTGGGCATGGGCTACGAGCTCAGCGATTGGCTCGCGCTCGGCGGCGCGATCGAGATGTCCCTGCACGAGACCTCGGCGCCCGCTCCGCCGAGCGCTGACAACTTCGAGCTGCTGGACCTGCTCGCCGAGGTGCGCTTGCAGTTGCCGCTCTCGGCACGCGCCGCGCCGTGGCTC
Organism: Polyangiales bacterium; assembly: GCA_044450485.1. Classification (GTDB taxonomy): domain Bacteria; phylum Myxococcota_A; class Polyangia; order Polyangiales; family JAFGIB01; genus CAVZVA01. Next base: position 405 of record JBIOJD010000486.1, read on the forward strand.
GGCGTCGAGGCAGGCGTCGACTTCACCGCCGGCCAGGCGCTCGCTGCGTACGGCATCACGCGCGCTGACTCACTCGGCTTGTGCTACGGCGGAAGCATCGGCTTCGACTGGCACCTGCTCAGCCGGCACTATTCGCTCGGGCTGCTCGCAGGCGCGCGGCTCTACCCGAACCTCGATCGCCCAGGCGATCGCGCGATCGGAATCCACAGCGCCGCCTACCTCAGATACGTGTTCTGAGGGATTGGCCCGACAGCTCAGTGCCCGGAGTCGGCGGCGGTTGCGGTGCCCGCATCTTTGCCGGCGTCTTTGCCCGCATCCTTGCCGGCGTCTTTGCCCGCATCTTTGCCGGCGTCTTTGCCCGCATCTTTGCCGGCGTCTTTGCCCGCATCTTTGCCGGCGTCGGCGCCGCTCTTGAGATAGTCGCGATCCCGAGGATCGTCTTCGCAGGCGGCGCCAAACAGCGTCCCCAGAGCGACCAGTACCAGCACGAGCCCGAGCTTGTTCATCGAGAGCCTCCCGCCCAGCGGCGGTGGTTCTAGCGCGCAACGACGGCCCAGCGCAACCGCCTTTTCCGCGTTCTTGGTTTCATTGGCCTGCGCGCTCACTCATGGCATGCTCGGCCCCATGCGTGGCAGAGCCTTCAGCGTCCTAATTTGGGCCGTCGTCGCGGGCTGCGCGTATCCGCGTTACACGACCCCCCTGCACAGCGTTCCGAACCCCAGAATGTCCAGCAAGGACCATCCGGCCTCGCTCTACACCTTCAAGCTCATCTCCGCCGACATTCCACCGACCAAGGTGTCAGGCCTGAAATGGGACGACGACGGCAGCGGGCCCGACCCGTTCGTGCGGTTGATCATCGACGGTCGCCTGGTCTGGCAATCCGAAGTGCTCACGGACCAGGTGAAGCCGCAGTGGAACGTGGTGCTGCCCAACAACGTGCAGGTCGCGACGAACAGCTTGTTCCGTCTCGAGCTCTGGGACTTCGACACCGCGATCAGCGCCGACCCGATCGGGCAGCTCGAGCATCGCGGACTGCCCGATACGGCCATGCCCGACGCCGAAGCACGCCTACCGCTCGACAACATGGCCATGATCTCGATCATGGTGAGCGCACCTCGCGCTCACAAGGGCGTCGGCCTCTCGGTCGAGGCGCGTTCCGATGCGCTCAAGGTCTACAAGGTCGAGCCCTACTCGCCGGCCGCGCGCGCCGGCATTCGCGCCGGCGATCTGATCGTGGCCGTGGGGAACGACCGCGTCTCTCACGTGGGTCCGAGCGATGCGGTGAGCGAGCTCGCGCTGTCGATCGACCGTGGGCACAAGCTCACGGTCGCCGATGCGAGCGGCAAGAACGAGCACGAGGTCCAGCTCGACAACGGCTACGTCTGGCTCGTGATGTGACGGTCAAGCCTTCGCGAGGATCTCGCCGACCATTGCATCTGCGATCCGGTGCGGCGGCGTCTTCTCGGACTTGGCGCGCTCGCAGATCTCGAGAATCGTGTCGTAGATGCGCAGTGTGCGCTCCCGCGCCTTCTGCTCGTCGTAGCCGGCGACTTCCTGAGCCACGTTGATCAGGCCACCGGCGTTGATCGCGTAGTCGGGGGCGTACAGGATGCCGCGCTCTTGCAGCATCAAGCCGTTGTGGTCGCTCGCGAGCTGGTTGTTCGCGGCTCCGGCGACGATCTTGCAGCGCAGCTCCGGCAGCGTGCGATCGTTGATCGCGCCGCCGAGCGCGCACGGCGCATAGACGTCGCACTCGCTGCGGTGGATCGCGGCGCTGTTCACGATCTGCGCCCCGAAATCGGCGGCCGCGCGCGCGGCGAGCTCGTCGCGCACGTCGGCCACGGTCAGGCGCGCCCCGCTCGCCGCGAGCTCTTTGCACAGGTGGTAACCGACGTGGCCCACGCCCTGAACTGCGACGCGCACGCCGGTGAGGTTGTCTTTGCCGAGCGCCAGCTTGACGCAGGCCTCGATGCCGCGGCGCACGCCGAGCGCCGTGAACGGTGAGGGATCGCCCGAGCCACCGCCACGCACGTCGGCGCCGCACACGTGCTTGGTGTGTTGGCGGACGACCTGCATATCCTCGGGCGAGGTGCCGCTGTCCTCGGTCGTGATGTAGCGACCTCCGAGGTCGCCGACGAAGCGCGCGAAGCCGGTGAGCAGTGCCTTGCGATCGTACTCGCCAGCCGGCTCGATCAGCACTGCCTTGCCTCCGCCGTGGCGCAGGCGTGCGAGGGCGGCCTTCGAGGTCATCGCGCGCGCCAGCCGCAGCGCGTCGGTCACCGCCGCAGCCTGGCTCGCGTAGCGAATGAAGCGGCACCCGCCGAGCGCCGGTCCGAGCCGCGTATCGTGGACCGCCACGATTGCGCGTAGCTCGGTCCCGGGATCGAATCGAATGTGAAGCTCACCGCCGCCGATCGCCGCAAGCTCGCCGAACACATCACTGGAGTCGTCTTGGCCCATGCCCACAAGGGTACGGGCGCCCGCGCGAACCCGCTAGGACGATCATACCGGCTTCGGCTATCCTCGGTGGCGCATGGCTGGGGAAGAGCTGCTGATCGCCGACGGAACCGACCGAGATCGCGAAGGCTTGCGCAAGCTCTTCGACGAGCAGGGCTACGTGTGCACGGCGTGCGGCGATCTGCAGACCGCCC
>JBIOJD010000487.1:0-3042 GCA_044450485.1 Polyangiales bacterium
CCCGCGAGGGTGCCCGCGAGCGGTAGCAGGAACACGAAGTGATCGTAGTAGTTGGCCGGATTGGTCAGCACCGGGATCAGGGGCAGTGCGAGCACCGCGGCCTGATCCAGCCTGCGCTTGCGGCAGGACGAGGCCACGATCACGAGCGCGAGCACGGTCAGCGCGATCAACAACGGTTGACGCGAGCGCAGGGTCTTGTCAGCAAGGCCATCGACCCCCGCGACGAGCACGGTCAAGCTCTCGTCGTTGACCGCGAGCCCGGCGTTGAGCAGCGTGACCTTTTGCCACCAGTCGATCCATGCTCCGGGCGAATAGCAGATCGAGGTCACGACGAAGCACACGAGCATGCAGGCGGCCGCCGCCACCAGCACACGCAATGCATCGCGGTGCTCGCTGAGCAGCGCGCGTAGCGAAGGTGGGCGGCCCCGCTCACGCCACGCGTCGAGCACGGCGAAGCCCGTACACAGCGAAACGCCCATCAACGCCACACCCGGGAAGGCGCGCACCATCGTGCTCAGCCCGAAGAGCACGCCGCCCAGCGCGAAGCGCCGCGAGTGCAGCGCACACACCCCGAGCCCGAGGTACGCGAGCCAGTCGTGGCGCAGCGTCGCTCCGCCCCAGTTCGTGCCGAACATGTAGAAGTCGTTCGCGCCGAACACCACCATCGCAACCCACATCTGCCGCAGGCCGAAGCTGCGTCCGATCGCGATGAACGTCAGCGCAAAGAAGAAGGCGTCGAGCAGACCTCCGAGCACGAGCGTGCGCTCGTCGGCAGGCCCGCGATTGAACAAGAGCCGCGCGAAGAACACCCAGACCGGTGTCGCATTTGCGCCGTGGTCGCCGAGCGTCTCGAGGTACTCCGGCCCCATCACGCGCCGGAAGTGAGCCATGTCGCGCTTGAACGACTCCCATCTGGCAGGTGTGAACCGCGCGCGCACAGCGGGCAGCTGGTCGCTGACCTCGATCAGCCGATGCGTGCTGTGATCGTGCAGGTCCCGGATGACCGAATTGCCGATCGAGCCGATCGTCGCCCCCGGCACGTCGTCGAGGTACGCTGCGGCGCTCGCCAAGTACACGCCGTCGTAGCCGAGCTCCTCGAAGTACTTGGCGAACGGGTAGTAGATGCGCATGTCGGTCGTGTGCACGAACTCGGGCCGGCTCTCCGCGTAGTTCCAGAACTGCGGATGCCCGAGGCCGTAGAACGATGCGAACGAGAGCAGGCCCGCGAGCGCGAGCACCGCGTGCACGGCGCCCCGGTGCGCGGGGAAGCGCGGCAGCGGCGCGCGTTGCCGCAGCAAGGCCAGCCCCGCGCTGCCGGCGAGGACCGCACGCAGCAGCGAGAGCTCGCGTGCTTGCAGCGGGAAGGCATCGCGGATCGCGAGGTGCAGCCCATAGCCCATCGCCACGGCCGGCACTGCTGCGAGCAGCAACCAAACCGGCCCGCTGCGCCGGCCGGTCGCGAAGAGCAACAGCGCCAAGCTCGCGCCGAAGAACAACAACCGGTCGCGCACGCGCGGCGCGAAGCCCATGCCTTCTCGTTCCGTCAGGTGAGGCGGAAACGGTTTGGGCGTGCTCGCGAACAAGAGCAGCTCGGAGAGCGAGTAGTGACCGTCACCGCCGCGCACCCGCACCCGCACGTAGCGGCCCGAGCCCGAGAGCGAGGCCGTGCTACGGGCGCGCAGGCCGGCGCCGTCGGCCGGGCCGGCCACCCAAAGATCGGTGTAGCTCGAGCCGTCGTTCGAGATCTGCACCAGGTAGCTGTCGTTGTTGTCGCCTTGCAGGAACGCCGCGGAGATCTTGGAGCTGCGCCCGAGGTCGTACTCGACGAATGCGTTCTGTGAATCGAAGATCGCGGTGACGTCTGTGCTCCAAGCATCGCCCGCGGGCGCGATTACTCCGTCGGTCAGCACGGCCGCGTTGCGCACGCCCACCTGGCGCATGGGAGCGCGTCCGGCGAGCAAGCTCTTGGGCTGCGCGTGCGCCTTGCAGCCGAGCATCGTGCAGATCGCGATGGCGAGCGGCAAGGCCACGGCGGCCGCAGGCGCGGTTCGGCGCAAGGAGCGTCGGCGCACCGGGGCGGACAGGACGCACGGAGCGGGCATGACGACCGCTTGTAGCACGGCCCTGGCGCCCACAACGCGATGGTGGCAAGCGGCGCGGGCCCGCGCGAAATTCGCGACGGGCGGCTACGGCCGATTGGCAGGGCACCTGCGAGCGTCTATCGTGCGGCCATGCGCATCCGTCAGATCGCGCTCGTCGCGCGAGAGCTCGAGCCCGTGGTCGCCGAGCTGCGAGCCGCGCTCGACCTCGAGGTGTGCTACCGCGACCAGGGCGTCGGTGCGTTCGGTCTGCACAACGCGCTGCTTGCGATCGGAGATACCTTTCTCGAGGTGGTGTCGCCCGTCCGCGAGGGCACCACGGCCGGGCGCTTGCTGCACCGACGCGGCGGCGATGGTGGGTACATGGTGATCTTGCAGACGGATGACCTCGGGGCCGACCGCGCGCGGCTCGGCTCGCTTGGCGTGCGCGTGGTCTGGGAAGTCACGCTACCCGACATCGCGAGCGTGCATCTCCATCCCAAGGACGTCGGTGGCGCAATCGTGTCGCTCGATCAGCCGCAACCGCCGGGGTCATGGCGCTGGGGCGGACCGAGCTGGGCGCAGCAGCGTCCGAGCGAGCTCGCAGCGACCATCACCTGCGCGGAGCTGCAGGCCGCCGAACCGGCTGCGATGGCCGCGCGCTGGGCTGCGGTGCTGGGCCTCTCTGCGGCGGCGCTTCCGGATGGTAGTCACACGATCGAGCTCGTGGGTGGACGCTTGCGTTTCGTGGCTGCGACCGACGGACGCGGCGATGGCCTCGCCGGCTTCGAGCTCGCGGCGCGGCCCGGCGTCTCGCCACGCAAGCTGTCGATTTGCGGGACGCGTATCCGACTGCGCTGAGTCGCCGCGCGTCAGCGCGACAGCCGCGCCGCAAGCTCCGCGCGCGACGCCACCCCGATCTTGCGAAAGATCGAAGCGACTTGATTGGCCGCCGTTCGCACAG
>JBIOJD010000488.1:0-3040 GCA_044450485.1 Polyangiales bacterium
ACGCTATCGAGCGTGACCGCCTGCGGCGACCATCAGTCTGCTCGGCCATCCGACACGCACCAGCGTCTCGTCTGGATCGCTCAACGCGAACTCGTACATGCCCCACGGCTTGTGCTCCGGCGCCTTTTCGATGACCTGCCCAGAGAACTCGCGGGCAAGACGATCGACCTCATCTGTATAGAGATAGAGCCCGAACGGGTTACGGCCGGGCACGAGCCAGCCTTCGACGGCGCGAGTGAGGTGCAGGGAGCCGCCGCGGGCGTCCGCAAGCATGCGATAGCCATCGTCCTGCCCCGGTGGAGGCTTGCTCGCAGCGTCGCGCGTGAAGCCAAGGCGAGCGTAGAACGCCTCCGATGCGTCGAGGTCGTTGCAGGGCAGAATCGCGACCAGTGCGTGGGCAGGTGCTGGCATGCGAGGACCTCTCGTGTTGGCTCTACTTGTACTTGTAGAAGCCGCGGCCGGTCTTGCGGCCTAGCCAGCCGGCGGAGACGTGATTGCGCAGGATGGTAGGCGGCCGGTACTTGTCGTCGCCGAATTCGCGGTGGAGCACTTCGGCCATGTAGAGCACGGTGTCGAGGCCGATCAGATCGGCGAGCTCGAGCGGGCCCATCGGGTGGTTGAGGCCGAGCTTGGCGCCTCTGTCGATGTCCTCGGGGCTCCCGAGCCGCTCCTGCAGCGCGAAGCACGCTTCGTTCAAAAACGGAATCAGCATGCGGTTGACGATGAAGCCCGGCATGTCGTTGGCGCCGATCACGTCCTTGCCCATGCGTGTCGCGAGATCGCGCGCCGACTGCACGCTCGCGTCCGAGGTCTGTAGGCCGCGGATGATCTCGACCAGCCGCATCACCGGCGCGGGGTTCATGAAGTGCATGCCGATCACCTGCTCGGGCCGCCGCGTGTGCGCAGCGAGCTTCGTGATCGGTATGGCCGAGGTGTTGGTCGCGAGCACTGCATGCGCGGGCGCGGCCCGATCCATGCTCTCGAACACACGCTGCTTGATGTCGTCGTCCTCGGTCGCGGCCTCGACTACGAAGTCCGCGTCCCCGAGCCGCCCGAAGTCTGCAGTGGTGGTGATCCGTCCCAGCATTGCGTCGCGCTCGTCGGCTGCGAGCTTGCCTTTCGCCACGCGCCCGGCGAGCTGCTTCTCGATCGATGCGAGCCCGGCATGCGCGGCTTGCTCGCTCACGTCGAGCAAGCGCACCGTGATCCCGACTTGAGCCGCGACTTGGGCGATGCCGCCGCCCATCTGGCCCGCGCCCACGATACCGAGCACTTGCACCTGCGCCATGACACGCTCCTGTCTCTGAGGTCGTCTCGACAGCATAGAGCGTCGGCCAAACTAGAACCACGCTGAAACGGCGGTGCGGGCTCCGGCGCGCCGCGCTCGGCCGCGCCTGGACGCGCTGATCCTCGGCTGATACGGTCCCTGCTCGCTGGACCCGAGGTGTAGGCGTGAAGAGCTTGGCGGTATTTTCGATGATGGCGCTCGTTGTTGCGACCGGTTGCGGGACCTCGAGCAACGCGGCGCAAGACAAGAGTGGCGCGAAGAGTCTCGGCGAAGCGCTGACCACAGGCGTGATGTTCGATCACGGAGTGGTGAAGAGCGGGGCGATCCCGAAGGCCGATCCCGCGGCGCAGAAGGTTCACTTGCTGGCCGAGGCCGCGGCGTTCGCGTTCGCGCCGGGGCAATCGTCGCTGATGCCGCTCGATGTCGACAATCCGGACCAAGACAAGAACGCCGTGATGTCGACGCTGATGCAGTTCGACGGCAGCAGCAGCCACGTCGAGGTTCCTGCGAAGGCCAGCCAGACGGATGCGGGCGTGGACCAGCAGGGCGTTTTGCACCTCGAGCTCGGCTTCACGGTGAGCTCCGACATCTGCAAGGACCTCTGCAACCGGCGGCTCGCTTCGCGGCTGCTGTTTGCCGTGGCGCTTGGCGATGGCGCCGTGAGTGAGCACGTCAATCGTGATGTCGAGCTCGACTGCACCATGGATGGCGACCCCAAGAAGTGTAGTCCGACAGGGGCCGTCAAGGGCGCGGGTGCGACGCGCGATGCCGCGACTTCCGCCGACGCCGGCGCCGACGGCGGTGCACTCGCTTCGACTGACGCTGGCCCGCTCCGCGACGCGGCAACGACCGACGGCGCGGTCGACGGCAGTTCATCCGCACGTTCGGACGGCGGCAGTGGCGTGGCGCCGCCGCAGCTCGCAGCGCTCAATCCCGCGAGCGCCACGGCCGGGACTGCGCTCACGTTGTCCATCACGGGCACCGGTTTCGCGAAAGGCGCAGTTGCGTACCTCGATGAGCAAGCGCTCAGCACGCAAGTCTCGAATGACGGCACGCTCAGCGCGGACGTTCCCGCGAGCGCCACGCAGAGCTCTGGGAATCTGGCGGTCTACGTCGAGAACGTTTCGGGCGATGCCGGCACTCAAAGCAACGTGCTCTACCTGCAGGTCGATCCCGAAGCCGGTGCGCCCGTGGTGTACGACTACTCGCCCGACAACGGCGTGGGCGGAGACAAGATCCTGATCATCGCGAGCAACCTCGCCGGTCAGACACTGACGATCAAAGACGCGCGCGGAACGACTCTGACGCCCGGTGCGCTGTCGACCCTGAGCTGGCCGACGGTGGGCACTGCGGACACCGTCGAGATTGCGTTGCCGAGCAACATCGCAAACGGACCCATTACGGTCAGCAATCCGATGGGATCGTTCAAAGGCAAGATCTTCAGCGTCGGCACCAATCTCACCCGCGCCGCGGGCACCACGCTCGACTCGTCTACTCAATTCAACGACACCAACTGGGCGCGCGCCTCTGGCGCCGACAACAGCCTCGCCACCAGCTTCTTCACGGCGAACGGCGACTGCGCCTCGATGACGAGCTGCACCACCAAGCCCTGGTACAAGGTGACCTTTGCCGCGGACCAGACCGTCGCGCGCATCGCCATCCGCGGCAATCGCGAGTACGCGTCCGGCTACGACTTCTTGAGCGGCGAGTTCCAGGTGCTCGACGCGTCGGACGCGGTGCTCTGGGAAGGGA
>JBIOJD010000489.1:0-3029 GCA_044450485.1 Polyangiales bacterium
GGTCGGGCTCGGTGTCCAACCAGAACCAGGGGCGATCAACGCGCTGGGTCCCACCGCAGTCGCCGGTGTGGTCATGGCGTCGTGCGGCCGCGCGCTTTTCCACCACAGCCAGAACAGCCGGCTCCCTGCGCTCAGCCACGCTCCAAGGCGCGTACGCGGCCAGGTGATGCCGCTCGCCTGGAGCACCCGACGCAACCGAGGCAGCCCTTCTCGGCTCCGACCACAGCCGAGAAAGTGCGCCGCTGATTGCCGCAGCAAGCGCATGCGCTCGGCCTCGTCGGGCGCGTGCTCGGCCGCCTCGTCGAACGCGAGCGCTGCGTCGGCCCAGCGACCGCAGAGCGAAAGTGCCTCACCGCGCCGCTCGCGCAGCTTCAATCTCCGTGTTTCCGGCTCCGGCAGCAGCTCGATCGCGTGTGCGAGAAACGCGGCGCTGCGGTCGAACGCCAAGCTCGACGCGGTTGCATTTGCGGCCTCGACCGCATGCGTGCCCGCACGCGCGTGGTGTCCGGCCGCATGGGCATGCTCGAAGAGCACCTCCGGGTCGGCGTGCCCACTTTGCTCGTACGCGAGCGCCAGCCGCTCGTGGTGTGCGCGCTTCACCTCGCCCGGCAGCCTGTTGTACAAGGCGATGCGAATGCTGTCGTGGTAGCACTCGTAGCTCCGCGCGCCGTTCAGCCGCAAGAGCTGGGCTTCGCAAAGGGCTCCGATGCCGATGTGCGCCTCGGTGCTCATCCCGTGAGCCGCCGCCAACACCTCGATCGGCGTCGGTCGACCGGAGACGGCGACCAGCTCCAGCAGTCTGCGCTCGCCATCCTCCAGCGCCGCGACGCGAGCGCGCAGGGCTTCTTCGAGCGTGACTGCGGTGGTGCCTCCTTCTGCGGCATGCCGCGCGAGCTCGCACACGAGAAACGGATTGCCCGAGGCTTCCGTAGCCAGAGCGGCCGCCGTCTCTCGGGCGTGCTGCGCACCGAGGCGCCGCTGGGCCAGCTCGGTTGCATCGTGCAGAGACAACGGACCGAGCTCGAGATCACGCAGCTCCATGCGCGGATTTTCCAGCGCCACGCTGCGCAGCCGTGGCAGCAGGGGTTCGATCGTAGCGGGCGTGCGTTGGCCGAGTAGCAGCAACAGCGGTGCAGCGTCGGGCAGGCCTAACAGGTGCTCGAGCAACAGCACCGAGTCGGCGTCGGTCCAATGTGCGTCGTCGATGTGGACCACCAGCATCGCTCGGTCGCGGATGCGCGCCAGCAGCTCGGCGAGCGCGTCGAAGGCGCGTCTGCGCAGCGCGTGATCATCGGCGGCCTGGCGCAGCGGGGCGTCTGCGATCGCCTGCACTCGACCGAGCACGGGAAACAACCGATGCAGGGCAGCGGCGTCTCGGGGCAGAAGCGCGCCCACTTCGCTCTCGGGCTGCTGGCGCAGAAACCGGCTCAGCTCGTCGATCACGCGGTCGAACGCCTTGTAGGGAATGGCCTCGCGCTCGTAGCAGCGGCCGGACAGGACCACGGTGTGATCGCGACCGGTCAGCTCGTCGAGAAATGCTCTGACGAGCGCGCTCTTGCCGAGGCCGGTTGCGCCGAGCACCCGCACCACGATCAGCCGTCCGCTCTCGGCATCGGCAAGCGCAGCGCGCAACGCGGCGAGCTCGTTTGGCCGCCCCACGAGCTCGTGTGAGCGGCGACGCTCGGGCGGCGTCGAGGTCGCCACCCGCTTCGGTCCGTGCTCGCGCAAGAGCTCTTCTATCTGCGATGCCGGGGGCCTCCGCGCAGGATCGCGCTCGAGCAGCTCGGCGCACAGCTCGTTGAGATCGGCCGGCACGTCGCCGCTGCGTGAGCTCGCGCGCGGCGCAGGGTCCCTCTGCTTGCGCCACAAGATCTCGTAGGTCGCGCCATCGATCGGCAGCTCGCCGGTCAGCGCTTCGAAGAGCATGACGCCGAATGAGTACCAGTCGCTGGCGCTCGTGGCGCCCGCGCCGCCGGCTTGCTCGGGGGCCATGTACGCCGGCGTGCCGAGTGAGCGCTCGTCGGCGAGAGTCTGACCTTCGCCGCCGGGCTCGGGGTCCGACACCAAGCCGAAGTCCATGATCACGAGGCGCTCTTCGGCCGTGACCAGTACGTTGCTCGGTTTCAGATCGCGATGCAGCTTGCCTCCTTCGTGAATCGCCTGCACACCCGCGACGAGCTGTGCGAGCGCGGACCGCAGGCGCGCGGGGTCGAGCGTGCCGCCGGGTCTCACCCAGGTGTCGAACGGCTCCCCGACCACCAGCTCCATCGTGAAGAGCCAGATGTCACCGTCCACGAACAGCTCGTGGAGGCGCACCAGGTTCGGGTGCTTGACCTCCGCAAGCGCGCGAAACTCGTTCTTCAGCCGATAGATGGCGTTCGCGTCGAGGCGAGCCAGGGTCTTGAGCGCGACCGACGATCCGCGCTCGCGATCGAGCGCTTCGTAGACCACGCCCATCCCCCCGGCGCCCAGACGCTTGCGCACCAAGAGCCGCCCAGAGCACAGCTCACGGCCAGGGTGCAGGCGGGGAAAGTCCCCAGGCCCGAGGGGGCTCAGCCGCGCCGCGCGTTCGAGCAACTGCTCGAACGGGTCCGACGATCGCTCCGCGGGCGTGTCCGCCACCGCAGTGGCCCCCTTCTGTGCCTGCGACCCTACCAGAAAAGCAGCGGCCAACACAGCTCCGCCGGCTTGCGCACCCGCATGCCATGGTGCCAATTGGCAAGAGTTCACGTCACATCGTCACCGGGCTCCGTCCGTCTAAAAAGGCCCCGCGAGCAGGACAGCCGTCTTCGATGAGCCAGCCGCCCGACCTCGAAGCCAGGATTCGCGCCGACTGTGAGGCCGGCCAGCTCGGCCGCGCCGCCACGCTGGTGGTCGAAGGCTACGGGACGGAGATCATGGCGTTTTTGCTCGCGCGCGTGGGCAGCCGTGGCGGGATGGCGGAGGAGGTCTTCGCGATGTTCGCGGAGAAGCTCTGGATCGGTCTGCCGCGTTTCGAGTGGCGGTGCAGCATGCGGAGCTGGGCCTAC
>JBIOJD010000490.1:0-3019 GCA_044450485.1 Polyangiales bacterium
ATCGACCGCATCGCAGCAGAACGCTCCGGCTCAACAAGCCTCGCCCGCACCTGTCGGGGGCACCCTGCCCCTTGCGACGAGCGATTCCGCGCAGCCGGAGCCGCTCGTGCGCGAAGCTGCGACACCGCAACCGCAGCCAGAGCAGACCGCGGGGACGCGTGAGCCAGCTCCGGAGCTTCAGGTGAACGGCGATGCGGTCGTTCTGCAGCTTCCGTTCGAAGGCAGCCTCGAGGGCATGCGCGCACGCGTCTGGGCGGACCCGCACGCGCTGGCGCTGGACCTGCCGCAGGGTCGCACCGCGCTGGCGCTCGGCCGGTACCCGATGGCGGACGGCGATGTCACGGACGTTCAGCTCAACGCGCGCGGCGACGCGCTGCTCGTGCGCGTGAAGGTGCAGGCGCCCATCGCGAGCTACGACGTGACCGCGGCGGACGGAACGCTGCGGGTTTCGGTGATGCGGGGAGTCACGCGACTCCCCGCCCCGCTGAAGTGAACTCAGCGGGGCCCCACCCCACGCGAATGGGAGCTTCGCTCCCCTCTCTCGGCGGAGCCGAGATTCACCCCTCGCGCGTGCTCGGGCGAGCCGATCAACGTGGCGGCCACCGTGCGCTCGACGCGCTATCCACGGCGCTCAGCGCGCGGCAGCGCGAGTAGCGATGCGTTGGGATTCGTTAGGATACAGGCGTGTATCCCCGCGCGCCCAGTCATGCGGGGCCACTAGGAACGCACTCACTATTCTGGTAGACGTGCCACCACATTTCGCGGCGCGGGCTGGGCCGTGAGGATATGGACTGAGTGCTCGTAAATTAGACGGGGAGAAGCGATCGATGACGACTTACAAGCAAATCCGAATGGCAGCGCTCGCGCTGCTGGTATGCGCGGCGGGTGTCGCGTGCAAGAAGAGCAGCAGCGGGAGCGGCACCGGCGGAAGCAGCAGCGGCTCGGGCGGTAGCTCTAGCACCGCGGGCACCAGCGGCGGTGCAGACGCCTCGGCCAAGATGTGCGTCAACACCGGCGACGACAATCTCGACTGCCCCCCGGTCAAGCCCATGACGGGCGATTGCGCGCCCAAGGGCGCGTGCTGTCACCGCGCTTCGAACGTAGAAAAGGAAAAGGCGCTCGGTCCGGATGACCCGCTCGTGCTCGAGTACCGACTCGAGAATCAGCTCACGATCAATCACCCGATGACCATCGGCCAGCCTCTGATCTCCGGTCAGTCCACGCAGCTGCAAGACACCGAGCAGCAGAGCCTACTGTGGCGTTTCCAGCTTCCACGCAAGGGCGGGATGGAAATCTCGGGCATGGGCAAGACCACCATCGGCATCGGCCGCTACAACTGTGACGGCACCTACAGCTACTACACCAAGACCGCGGCGACGCCGGTCACGGGCGTGGCCACGGACCCCGCACGATGGGCGGCCGACGAGCTCGACTCGGTCGTGGACGTGACCAAAGACGGCCCGGACCGCAACAAGATCCCTTTCGCCATGAACACGAACCGCAAGCTCGTGTACACGCCCTACCTGAACCTCAACACCTTCGCCCTCGACTGGGAGCTGATCAATCAGGGCTACACGATGACCGCAATCGACACGACCACGGCTGGGCGTGACTGCATGGGCGCGCGCTCGGGCAACTCGTGGAAGCCTGCAGGCAACGCCAAGTTCGAGGTCTTCACGCCGCTCAAGGACAACAACAAGCAGGTCATCGCCAGCATCATGCAGACCTACTGCCAGCTCGTGTCGTTCGGCATCCTGAAAGCCGACCAGAAGACCCTCGACTGCAACACGGAAAAGCGCTGCATGCCGGGCAGCTCTGGCTGTCCCTGGATGAAGCTGCCGGACGCGCTGTGTCCGGAAGGCGCGGACGATATGGCGCTGTTCAACTGCCACCTCGGCGCTACGGGCAACCCCAATGCCGAGGACGGGTACCCGGCCGACGCCGACATCAAGTGCACGATGGACAAGCCGACGACGCCGCAGGATCCCGACGCGGCGCCCGGAACCAAGGGCCAGTGCTGCGACCCGATGGCCGTGTCGACCACGCTGCCGGCTTGCAACGCGTACCGCCTGATCCAGAGCGCCGTCGTGGCAGCCGCGACGATCACCGCGGACCGCAGCAACGAGCTTCAGCCGAACTGCACGATGTAACGACCCGCTCGCCCCGCGCGCCCGCTGGCTCAGCCGGGGCGCGCGGCGCCGCGGCGAGAAGCGCCCCACCCCCCGCGAATTGGGCCCGATCGCCGGGGGGCGTCCTGGGGGAGGACCCCTGGCCGCGGGCCCGATCGTGCACTCGCCGGTTGAGAGCCGGGGCGAAGACGCGTACCTTTCCCGGCTCACCACGAGCACGTTGATCTCGCGTGCCGGCTCCCATAAGGATCCGTGGAGCCAATGGAAACCGTCGAGGCACTGGCAGCGCGGCTGCGCTCCAATCCGGCCGATCGGGAGGCTTTCCAGAGCCTCAAGGCGCTCTACCGCCAGCGGGGCGACTTCGCCTCGCTCGCCAATCTGATCGCCGGCTGGGCGGGCTGGGTACCGGACGACCGCGCCGCCGCAGCGGCGTACGTCGAGGTAGGTGACCTGCTCGGCAGCGAGCTGCGCGATTCGACACAGGCTCAGACGTTCTACCTCGAGGCCCTGCGTCGCGATCCCACGAACCTCGGCGCGTGCGATGCGCTGCACGGCCTGTGGGAGGCCGATCGCCAGTTCCAGAAGCTCGCGGAGCTGCTGCACAACCAGATCGATTTGCACTCTCGCCAGGGGACCGCGCCCAAGCAGCTCGCCGTGCTGCGCTATCGACTCGGCGAGCTGTGTGCCAAGCATCTGCAGCAACCGGTCGAGGCACTGCAGCAGTATCGGGAAGCCCTCGAGCTCGACCCCTCGATGCTACGGGCGATGTACGAGGCGCGCCAGCTCTGCATCGCGCAGGGCGACCTGCGTGGCGCCGCACAACTCTACGAGAGCGAAGCCGCGGTCGAGCCCAACACCGAGCGGCGCGCATCGCTGCTCGCCGAGCTCGC
>JBIOJD010000491.1:0-3015 GCA_044450485.1 Polyangiales bacterium
CGACGACGGCCAGTGCCTCGATTACACGGACCCGACGGGCTTGCGCAACACGGTCTGCGGCGCCGACTGCGCGCCGGGCGAGAAGCGCTGCAACATCAGCGACCAGGTGCAGAGCTGCGGCTCCGACGGCAAGTGGGCTACGGCCAAGAGCTGTCCGGTCGGCGCGTGCTCGACGATCGGCAGCATGCCGGGCAAGCGCGACGCGGCTTGCGTGCTCGAGTGCCTGCCGGGTGAGCTGCGCTGCACCGGAACCACGGTGTCTGCGCCCGATGGCGTGAGCACGGGCTTCAGCGAGCAGGCCGTGTGTGACTCCATGGGCTTGCTCGGGACGGCGACCGCCTGTCCGACCGGCAAGGTGTGCCGTGTTTCTGGCGCGGGTGAGCACCTCGGCTGCGTGGAGTGCGTTGGGCCGGACGTGCTCGGTGGCAACGACTGGGGCTACATGGACACGCGTTGCGACACCAAGACGCCCGCCGACGTCCAGGAGTGCGCTTCGGGCAACACCTGGAGCCCGAGCCGCGCGTGCAGCGGCGGTAAGACTTGCCGCGTGGTCAACGGCACGACCTGCGGCACCTGCTACAACGGGCTCACGACCACCACCTGCACCGAGACCAACCTCGCGACGCAGCAGCAATGCGGGCCGTGCACGCTCACGAACCCGGTCGTCAGTCTGACGGCGTGCACCAACTCGTCCATCGTGTCGTACACGAGCACGGGAAGCTGTCAGAGCTTGTTCGGTGATGGCCCCTCGACGGCGGTGACCGGCCAACCAGCCGGCACCACCAGCTGGGGCGGCTACACCGATTGCTGCGACGGCAAGAGCTCGACCGGCACCAACGGCGAGTTCCTGCAGTTCTACGGCTGCGTGGCTCGCGGCTATGGCACGCCCACGTCCGCGGGCGGCGAGCCCGACTGCTGCTCCAACTACGTCACCGCCGGCGCCGGCGCGTCCTTCGCCTACTGCGGAAATTAACTGCGGGCGAGCTCGGCTTCGGCTTCGCGCGTTGCGGCGCGCATGCCTAGCGCGAGAGCTTCGTCGCGGGCGCGGGTGAGCAGCTCGCGGCCGTTGTGCTGGCGCCCGAGTCGCATGTCGAGCTTTCCGTGGGCGATCGCGGTGCGGACCACGCCGGGCCGGTAGCCCATCGCTTCGTTGCGCACGAGGGCATGCTCGAAGAACGTGCCGGCGCGAACTCTGCGGTCGAGCGCATCCGCGAGCAGTCCGAGGAAATGTGCGACCGCGCCCATGTAGTAGCCGAGTGGGCTCGGCGTGTTCAGATCGGCGTAGGGCTCGAGCAACGAGAGCAGTTGTTCGCAGCGCGCCCGGTCGTTCCACAGAGCCGCGCACACGGCGAGGTTCGCGAGCACGTAGAGGTACTGTCCGTCGCGCGCGAGCTCCGCCGGGTTGCCCACCGTCGCGAGCAGCGAGCGCGCGATGTCTTGCTCGCCGACGTCTGCCGCCAAGCGCGCTGAGCCGGCTCGCAGCGAGGCCGTGGCCGGAAACGTGCTCGGCGAAAGCAGCGATGGGGAGAACACCGCCTTCGGGCCCTCTCGCTCGAGCGCCAGGCTGAAGCTGAAGCTTCCGTAGAACATGTCCGCGTACGAGACCCCGGCGCGCACCGCTTGGGCGTGGATTTCCTTGTAGCGCTTTTCCGCCTCGTCGAAGTGACCATCGAGAAAGCGCCGTTGCACCGCGAGCCGCTCGCGGAAGAACCGCGCCTCGGGCCAGTGCTGGCCGCGAGAGCCGGTCGCCATCTGCTCGAGCGCGGCGTCCGCCTCCGCGATGCGACCTGCGAGCAGATAGGTGCAAAAACGCGCGGACAATGCGTCGTTGCTCGACCATGCGGGTGCGCCGACGCGCTCGTCGGCCAGCATCTGATCGATCACGCCGAGCGCCGCTTCGATGTCGTCCGGACCACTGAGCGCGAAGAGCTGTGCGCTCAGCGCCTCTTTGCGAGGCTCCCGTCCGGGCAGCTCTTGGGCGAGCGCGACCGCGCGTGCGCTCAGCTCCTTGCTCCGCGACAAGTCGCGCGAGTACGGCGGCACGCACGCCAGCAGGGACAGCGCGCCGACTCGGGTCGGGCTCGCCTCGTCCGGCAGTTGCTGCAGCACGCTCTCGAGGGCCGAGCAGGCAAGCGCGTCGGGGATCATCGCCATCGCGATCGTCGGACGTCGCAAGCGGGCTGCGTGCACGACGAGGTCGTGCAGCCGGTGCTGCTGCGCGAGCTCGAGCAGGCGCGCGGAGGTCTCGATCGCGCGACCCGTGCGTCCCGCCAAGCGTTGCGCGACCGCGAGCGAGAGCAGCAGCTCCGCACGCGGCCGCGGATCGGGCGCTCCACCGAAGAGCTGAGCCTCGAGCGCCCAGCTGTAGTAGAGGACCGCGTCCTCGTGGGCGAACACCGCCTGCGCCGCGTCTCCGGCCGCGCGGCAGTGCCGCGCCACCTCGAGCGGGCTCGCAGCGGGCAGCGCCTTGTAGAAGTGGCGGGCGATCTCGGCGAGCGCGCGTTCCCCGGACGGTCGCTCCAGAAGCGCTTTGCCGAGCCGGTGGTGCAGCGCCACCCGCTCGGCGACCGGCACGTCGTCGTAGAGCACGGCTTGAAACAGCGCGTGCACGAAGCGATAGGTGTGCGGTGATTCGCTCGCGAGCTGGCCTTCGCCGATCGCGGGCTCGAGGCGCTCGAGCAGGACTTCCGGCTCGAGCTCGGCGACCGAGAGCAGCAAGGACAAGTCGAAGCTCTCGCCGATCACCGCCGCGCTCGATACTAGCGCGCGCGTCTGCTCCGGCAAGCGGCGGATGCGTTCGCGCAGCAGGTCACGGGCGAGCGCCGGCGGGCGGATTGCGTCGGCGCGCAGCCGTCCGAAGGCGGGGCCACCGTGCTCGCGCAAGAGCGACCGCACGACCTCGCGCACGAACAGCGGCACGCCGCCCGAGGCGCGCCGTATGGCCTCGGCGAGCTCGTCGGAGGGCCGGTGCGAGCCGATTCGCTCCGCGAGCTCGGCCACGTGCGCGGTGTCGAA
>JBIOJD010000492.1:0-3003 GCA_044450485.1 Polyangiales bacterium
CTGGCGCTCACGCTCTGGTTCGTCGCCAGCGTGCTGCCACTGGTGCTCGCAGACCGGCACGCGCGGTTCTTCGCGTTCGGCGCGCTGTCCGCGCTCGTACCCGCGTGCACCACGCACCCGAACAACCGCCTGCTGTTCTTCATCGGGCTCGGCGTGATGGGGTTGCTCTCGCAGCTCTGGCACGGCCTGGTCGAAGGCGCGGCCTGGCTCGGCCAGAGCCGGGCGTGGCGAGCGAGCGCCCGCGTCTTCACGGCCGGCATCGTCGGCTTCCATTTGCTGCTCTCGCCGCTGCTCTTGCCACTCTCGGCCTGCGAGATCGCGCTCACCTCGGGCACCGAAGACGCAGTGCGATCCGCGCTCGAGCTAGGCAAGGGCAAGGACCTCGTCATCGTAGACGCGCCCGACTACTTCTACGTCAAGCTTCTGCCCGTGCTCGCTGCGCTCGAACAAAGACCGCCGCCGCGAAGGTTGCGCGCCCTCTCGTTCGGCGCCGTGCCGCTGGTCGTCGAGCGCCGCGATGCGAGCACCCTGGAAGTGCAGTTCGTCGGCGGGCTCTTGCGCGAGCCCCTCATGCAGCTCTACCGCGCTTCTCAGCTGAAGATGCAGGTTGGCGAGAAGGTCGTGCTCGAAGGACTCGTGGTCGAAGTGCTCGGCCACACCGCGAACGGCCTCGTGAACCGAGCCCGCTTCTCCTTCGACGCGCCGCTGGACGCTCCGCGTTTCAGCTTCGTCTACTGGGACGGATCGCGCTACGCGCCCCTGGAGTTGCCTGCGATCGGCCGGAGTGTACGCCTGCCTCCGGCGCGCCTGCGCTTCGGGTTGTAGCGATCGGACGCGCTTGTGCTCGAGGCCACACCCGCAGTACTCATGCTGTGGGTCGAGTGTGGGAGGTCGTGCGATGCTGGTGAGATCGAGCGTATGGGTCGCGATGTGTCTGTGTTTCCTGTCCGCTTGCGGTGCTGCGAGCACGCCGAGCCCTGCCAAGGGCGGAGCGGGCAGCCCCGCAGCGGGCAAGAAAGACGCGGGCAGCGCGGCGGGTGCGGGTGATGCCGGCCTCGATGCCGCCAAGGCTCGGCCAGACGGCGCAGCCGCCACGAGCTTGCGGCTCGAGAGCACTGCGTTCATGGATGGCAGCAAGATCGCCTCACAATACCGCTGCATGGCGCCGTCGCCGGACCTGCGCTGGAGCGGCGCACCCTCCACGACCCTGAGCTACGCGGTGGTGCTCGAGGACGTCACCATGGGCTTCAGCATGGGTTTTCTGCACTGGGTGATCTACGACATCGGCAAGGACGCGAGCTCGCTGACCGAAGGTGTCTCGATCGGCGCCATACCTGCCGAGGTCGCCGACGCGAAGCAAGCTGCGATCTGGAACGGCACGCTGGGCTTCAATGGACCATGCGGGCCGTCGGGCACCAACACCTACGAGCTCACGCTCTACGCCGAGGACGTCACCACGCTGCCAGGCGTGAGCATGAGCACGGCCAGCGCCGACATCGTGACCGCCATCAAGGCCCACGCGCTCGCGAGCGCGAAGCTGACGGTGACCTCGTCACCTTGAGCGGGCGCGCACGGCCCGTCAGCTCCCGCGCAGCTTGTAGATGCAGCGCATGCGCGCGTCCATCACCGGGCGCTCGCGCTCGTCGAAGACCGCGACGTCGATGTCGACGAATTCGTGGCCTTTGCGCTCGAACAGTGAGTGCACCCTGGGCTCGATCCAGAGCTCGCTGCCGAAGGGCACCTCGCGCAAGTGGTGCGACCAGGTCTGCAGATGCAGCCACGGGGCGAGCTTCACGTTGCGCGCGATCGCCCAGTCGGTGAGGCCGAGCAGGAAGGCGTAACTGGCGTAGCCTGAGGCGATCGGCTGCACCAGCGCGGGTTGGGCTTGCAGCGTCGGGTAGTAGCGCGCCATCTCGTGCTCGGCGTCGAAGCGCGCGCGCAGACCGCGCATGCCCTCGACCTGCAGGCGTGCGAGCACCTCGCGCGTCGCGGGCTCGCGATCGCCTGAGCGTGGAACGCGCTGCAGCCCGCGGCGCTGCGGCATGAGCTCCGGCTCGTCACGCAGCTCGAAGCTGCCCTCGGCGCAGCGCGTGCCGTCGGCGTCGATCAGCGCCGCACGAAACGAGCGCTTCGTCTGCGCTTCGATCGCCACCTCGAACGCGCTGCCGTCATAGAGCGGCTTGTGCACGATGACGTCGGCGTAGCTGCGGCGCAGCGCGTCCAGGCCGAACGCCTCGAGCGCCGGATCGAGCAGGTACGCAGACACCACGACGCCCGGCACGAGACCACCGCGGAAGCCGTGCTGCCGCGCAATCTCGTCACCATGGATGCGGTTCTCGGAGCTCGGAACCGGGTTGTACGCGATGCCGCGATGACCCCGAACGCTTTGCGATGTCATCAAAGTCTCCGAGCGGGCGCGGCGGCCGCCGATACCGTGCGCAACGCATCGGCGACCGCGACATCCCCCTCGAGCGCAAGGACGCGATCGACGCGGGCGGCATCGACGTCGGCCACGCGCTGCAGGCCGCGCGCAGCAGCAAGCCGCGTGATGGAGATGAAGAAGCCCGAGCAGTCTTCTAGCAAATCGAGGAGCAGCGCGCCTGCCGCCGCATCACCTCGATCGGTGAGCTCGGCGATCGCAGCAACACAGGTCTCGGCGCTCACGCTCCGCATCGCGTACGCCAGCGCGTCGAGCGATCTGCGATGCGGCAGAGCCGATGGCGATGCTGCGGGCTGTCGTGCCGGAATCACGACCGGTGCTTGGGCGTGATCGAGCAACCATGCCGCGGTCTTCGACCGCTTGGCCAAAGCGCGCAGGGCGCGCTTCGCAGCGCGTTGAATCGGAGCAGGCCAGGGCAACGCTTGGGCCCGTGCGATCAGCTCGGAGGGTTGCATCGGTAACGCCTCGTGCAATGCGGTGAGTAGCTTCGATCGCCAAATCGCCAACATCATGCCTCGCTGCTACCACACCCGCAGACTCGACGACATTGCGATTGTGTTTCA
>JBIOJD010000493.1:0-2983 GCA_044450485.1 Polyangiales bacterium
GGCGGCATCCAGCTCGACTTGCCCTCGATCGTTCGGCGGTGGTGGAACAGGGCCGCATAGTCGTTGCGAGCGCCGAAATACCCGAGCGTGTACGCAGGCACGGTCGCGATCGGTTCGGGCCCCGGGTGCTCGCTCAACCAGCGGTAGACCGGCGGCAAGTGCGCTTGGTGCGGCAGGTCCGCGAGCGCCATCGGCGCGTTGCGCAATTCGTAGAGCATGGCCGCCAGCAGGACCGCGAAGCCGAGCCCGCGCCACGCACGACCGCCCCGCAGCAAGAGCGTCGCGCCGTAGCCCGCGAGCACCGCGAGCGACAGCATGATCAACACCACGAACCGGCTGACGTAACGGATGCCGTTGAGCCCAGGCACGTGTTGGTAGAGGTATTGATACGGTCCTCGCATCTGCTCGCCGTGAATCGCGAACGGCCGCGGGCCCAAGAAGAGGACGACCGCGAGCACGAGCATGCACAGGTGCGTGAAGGTTGACGGCGGCGCGAGGCGCTCGCTCGTGCCGTGTCTCCACAGCGCGCCTGCGATCCCCAGCAGGATCAAGCCGGGCAGTAGATCGCGTGCGGCGTAGCTGATCGCGATCGCCGATGCCACGGAGACGGCGAGAAGCACGAGGTTGCGCAGGTGGGTGATGCGAGCCTGCCGGCTGGCACGCCGCAGGTTCGTGACCACGGGAACGATCACGGCCACCGTCGCGAGGAGCAGCAACGTGAAGCCCGGGAACGCGATCGGTTCCGTCGGACCTTCCGCATTGTTGCGCATGAACGTCAGTGCCTTGTTGTCGCGGTAGACCTGAGCGAAGTCCGCGAGCCGACCCGCGTAGTCAGCCGTCACCTGCTCGCTGCGTGTCAGGGGGAAGTCCTGGCGAGCGCGAAAATAGGGGTAAAGCATGGATGCGACCGGAATTGCCGCGAGCAACCCAATCAAGGTTGCTCTGAGGAGCAATGGGCGCATCGGAGGACGGTGACGCAGCACGAGCCAGGTCCCAACGAAAAGCGCGTAGAGCGCCAGAAACACCGCATAGTACAGGCAGCATCCGACCTGCATGACGAAAGTCAGCCCCAGACCAACCATGCTTCGCCAGCGTCCGGTCCGTGCGGCATCGTGCAGAAACAGCGCAAACAACGGAATGAACTGAGCCGCCACGAGCTGAATGCGGCCGAGCTCGAAGAAAATATAGGGTGAGAACGCAAATCCGACGCCGGAGAGGATTCCAGCAAGTGCACTTCCACTCAGATGGCGAACGAGAAGGTAGGTGAAAAATCCAGAAAGACTCATGCAAGTCAGCAGGAGCAGATTGTAAGCCAACAACGGATCCGAGGTCGCCAGGTAGAAGGGTGCCCACAACATTGCCAAGACATAGTGGTTCTCGTTGTTCGCCACCGAAAACTGAGTGGGGGCGACGAAGTAGTTGTCGTAAGGGCTCTTGAGACCCTCGCTCACGCCGAGGGCATAGTGCACGCGCGAGCCGAGAATCTGCAGGTTCACCATCGAGTCGTAGAACCACTTGGCCCGTATGACGTGCGTGTCCAGGTGCTGAGCGAGCGGCCAAGTCATCGCCACGGTGAGCACGGCAAAGCCGAGCAAGACGGCGGCATCGCCTGAAAGCCTGTGACGGGCTCGGAGCATGGCGCAGGGTAGCGCGCCGTCGCTGAGAGTGGGTAGCGTGTTTCGATCGGTGGTCGGCAGGCGCGCTGCTTTGGACGGACAAGTCCGAGATGCTAGGCTTGCCCGCCGTGTGGGCTTCGCATCCCGACAGACGCGCATTGCTGCGGGACGCGTTCGCGGGGGCCTCCGACCGAGTCGTGGACGCGGTCCTCGGCCTGTTCGCGCTCTTCACGCTGTGCTGTCACGCAACCGTGGTCTGCGGCGGAAACGCGCGCGCGCTGTGGTGGACGGCGTCCCTCGCGTTCGCGGTCGTCGGGGTGGTGCTGGCGGTGGTTTGGCGCCGAGGCAGAGCTCCGATCGGTGAGCTGGCGGCGGGATCGGAAGCGGCAAGGGCACCGAGCGTGGTCATGGAGCAGCAGGATCTGCTCGGAATGGCGCTCGGGCTCGCGGGCGCCGGCGTCCTTTGGCTGCTCTGGAAGGACGTGCGGAGCGGCTGGGTGATCTGGGGCGGAGCGTTCGTGTTCTTTCTCGGCGCGAGCGTCTGGATGCTGGCGCGTTCGTCGCGCCCGCTCGTCGAACGGGGGCCCGCGCGCGGCTTGGGCGCGGAGCTCGCGCTCTGGGCGCTCGCCGTCTTCGGCGGCGTGGTCACCGCCCTGCTGCACCTGCCCAACACGGACGACGTGCTGTACGTGAACATCGCCGTGGCATCCGTCGATCATCCGGAGCTCCGGCTCTTTGCAGAGGACACGATTCACGGCGGTGGAGGCCGTTTGCTCGCTCCGTACGCGGTGCACAGCTTCGAGCTTCTCGGCGGCGCGTTGAGCCGCCTGTCGGGTGTTCCGGCGCTCGAAGTGTTGCACGTCGTGCTCGCGACCGGCGCGGGTGTGCTCCTACCGCTCGCCTGGGCGCGTCTCTTCCGGATTCTCGACCCGAGGCGCTGGCTGTGGATGGTCGCGATCGTAGTCGCGTTTCATCTCGGCGACGGCAGCGACACACGCAGCTTCTCCATGCACGGTTTCGTGCGTCTGTTCCAAGGCAAGGCGATCTTGTTGGCGGTCGGCCTGCCGTTGATCAGCGCGCACGCGTTGGCCTTCGGGCGTGCGCCATCGCTGCGCGCGTGGCTCCGCCTCACTGCCTCGCTCATCGCGGGCATCGGTCTATCGTCGACCGGCCTGTGGCTTGCGCCGCTCGTCGCGATGACCGCGCTGTCCTGCACCTTCGTTGCGCGGCGGTCCTGGCTCACGGCGCTCGCCTGGGGCTCGTCGAGCTGCGCCTACCCGTTGTGCGCCGCGCTTCTGGTGCGGTCGCGGATGCTCGCCGGTTCCGCGTCCGGGCCCGCGGCCAGCGTGGGGGCCACCGCATCGCAC
>JBIOJD010000494.1:0-2981 GCA_044450485.1 Polyangiales bacterium
ATCGTGATGGAGCCCTTGGTGCTGCTTTTGGCCTTGGCCTTTGGCTTGGCCACGCCCGGAGGCAGCTCCGCGTCCATCGAGGTGTCGGCGCTGGCGCTCGCGCGGCGGGGAGGAGCGGGCGGGGGGGGCGGAAGACTGCTGGGCGGCTCACCTCCGGGTGCCGGCGGCGGAAGGCGCGCCTCGGGCGCGGTGCCCTTCGGTAGGTAGTCGCCCGGGGGAAAGTCGACGTAGACGAAGAAGTAGCCGCTCTTGGCGCGCTCGGTCGAGATGCGGGGTTGCGCGGGCGCGCGCAGCGCGAGCTCGAGCGTGGTGCGCTTGTGAGCTTGTTTGATCTCGACCCGCGTCACGGGTGTGTTGAAGAACTTCGTGTAAAGGGCGAAGCGGTTGGTGCCTACGATGCGCACGTTGCCGAGATCGATCACGACCTTGTTCGGCAGCATCGAGGCTTGCGTGTCGAGCGGCACGGTCGTTTGCAGGAACACCCGCGAGCTGCCGTCGGGCATCATTTGGAAGCCGGGCCAGGTGATCTCCGCGGGCTTGTCGCCAGGCTTGGCCACGGTGTTGCCGGGTGGCGCGTCGCCGCCGGGCTTGACGCCCGCATAGCTCCCGCGCGCATGCTCGGTCTCGAGGCGCGCCTCGGTGTCCTCTCCGCCCTCGTCGTTCTGCGCGACTTTCTGGGCCTGGGCAGGGGCCAGCAACAGCAGGAGCCCCAATCCAGCGGCGGTCGAGATCTCGAGACGCTCGCGCATCAGCGCAAGTCTACGGGAGTGCTGCGGTGACCGCAAAAACGCTGCACCGCCGGCTCACTCGTGAAGCTCGAGAATCCTGGTCTCCCCCGGTCGGATGAGCACGTATCGAAAGCTGGTCTGGCTGTCGCGCTTGAGGGTGACCTCGTGGCGACCCGCCGGCAGGGCCACCGCCACGGGCGCGGGCCCGAGCTTGCGTCCGGCCACCTGGACCGTGACGGGGACGGTGCCGCTGCCCTCGAGCTCGACGACGAGCAGGCCCTGGTCCTCGGCCACTGCAACGCCACGGCTGCGATCGATGAACGGCAGCACGCGCGGAGCGCCCGGCGCTTGCACCGCCGGCTCGACTGCGGTCGGTGCCACGGTTGGGGCAGCAGTCCCGCTCAAATCTGCGGTTGGCTGTCCTTGGCCGGCGGGCGCGGCTGGCAACCGGGAGACCTCTGGCGCTTCGGACGAGCGCGGCTCCCCCAGACGCACGGTCAGATAGCCGATCGCCGCCAGGGCGACCAGCGTCAGCACGCTCGCGAGCATCGACCCTCGCGGCGGAGGGGGCATCGAGCTCGACTCGCGCACCGGCCGGGCGGGTGGCGGCGCCACGGCCTCGCTCGAGGGTCGGTCTTCATCCACAGCCGCAGCAGCCTCGACCGAAGGTGCCTGCGACTGGGGCGCGGGCTCGGTAGAGATGGGCCGCGCGTCCGGCTCCGGATGCATCAGGCCACCCGGCTCCTCGCTCCGCGCCCGCCGAGCGGCGTCGACGAGATCCTCGCCGTTCGAGCCCCGAACCTCGAGCAGCACGCCCAGGCGAGCCAGAGAACGCATGTGGTGCTCGATCTCTCGGGCCGAAAGCGCAGAAGAGGACATGACGTCCCGGGGCGACTCACCATCGCGCAAGCGCGTCACCAAATCCACGACCGGCGCGGCTGCTCCGGCCAGCCACGGGCCGAGCGCGACCTCGCCGAGCACCACGCGCCTGACCTGTGCCAGCCGAGGATCGCTCACCGCATCGAGCATGGCGGAGAGCTCGTCCACGCCCTGACGCAGCACCGCATCGAGCGGCTCTGCGAACGCGCCGCGCAATGGACCGTGCGCAAACGCGACCGCGTAGCGGCCTGTCTCGATGCCCAGCAACTGCCGCAACGCCGTGGCGCCGCGCGCGAACGAGCCGTCCGACGCCGTACGCGTGACGGCGAGCTCTGCGCCGCCCCGGAGATCGACCTCGAACAAGCTGTAGGCGCTGCGCACGCTGATCCGAGCCTCCGGTCTTGCCTCGGCCACCGCGCGCAGCAGCCCTGCCACGCCCAAGGTCTCGACGCGCCCCTGGACCTCGTCGCCGGCATCGAGCAGCGCGTGCAGCTCCGCGCGAGGTCGCAGAGCCTCGGCCACCGTAGAGAGGATCTGTGCGCTGCCCGCCTCCTTGCGGAGATAGCCGCTCGCGCCCGCGTCGAGCTGCCGCACGCGCTGCAGAAAGTCCTCCTTCCAAGACAGTAGGATCACGGGCACGTGCGACAGCGCGAGATCGTGCTTGAGCTCACGGCACAACACGAAGCCGTCGATCACGGGCATCAGGATGTCGCTGATGATCAGATCGGGCGCGAGACGCCGCGCGAGCTCGAGCGCCTGCCCGCCGTCCTCGGCTTCGATGGCGATCGCGCCGGCCTCGCGCAGCAGCTCACCGAAGAACCAGCGCACCGCGGGATCGTCGTCGGCGAGAAGAATTCGGCGCCCTCGCAGGTGCTCGCTCGCCGCGGGCAGGGCCGGGACAGCGACGCCGCCGGTCAGTGCGAGCGCGGCCGGCCCTCCTTCGTACGGCGCGTCGTCGAAGCGCAGCCTCCCCTGGGCGCGCTGGGCGAGCTGCGCGCGGATGCGCGACTCGGCAGACCAGGTCGCGGCCAACAGCTCCGACTTGTCCCCGTGCTCGATCCGCTCGCCGCGACCGAGCCGCAGCGACTCGGCGATTCCGCGCCGTACTTCTTCTGCAACGCCTCGGGCGATCTCGTCGACCGTGCCGACCTCGAGCGCGTCGAGCAGCGCCCGCGAGCGCGGGGCTCGCCCGCTGAGCCGCAACAAGCGCTCGACCAAACCGGTTCGCGACAGCGGCGCTCGCAGCGCGGCGTCCGCGAGCGAGCGGGTGAGCAGCGCGTCGACGTCGCTCGCTTTCTCGGGCACGAGCGCAACCACGGCACGCACGCTCGCCGCCCTACCCCCGCGGAGCGCGCGCGCGAGCGCCTCACCACC
>JBIOJD010000495.1:0-2981 GCA_044450485.1 Polyangiales bacterium
CCGGCCCAGCAGTATACCGACGGCCTGAACACGCTGCGCTCGACCTACAAGAGCACGAACCGCTTCGCGAGCTTCTACATCGGCGGCGACAACATCACCTATCACCAACACCTGTTCCGAGATCGCTTCTACGACACGAGCATTGGCGCAGAATCGATCGCCAAGTTCTCCGCCAACCTGATCGCCGGAACGGTCGACACCATCGGGCCTTGATCGGGCCTTCGCGCGACCCGAAGCTCAGCGCAGAACCTGCAACAGATTGCTGAAGTCATCGGTCCAGGCCAGGGGAGTGCCATGCAGCTCGGTACGGGGCCCGCCAGCCAGGACGCGATCGAGCTCGATCGCGTCGCGTGACATGAGCGCCCAGCGCACTCGGGTGTATCCGTGCTCGGCGTCGCTCGGCGTATCGAGCAAGCGCAACGCGAGATGGTGCCGCCGCGCCGCGCCCGCCACCACGCGCTCCACGTCGAGATGCCGATTCGACACGTTGGCCAAGAGCAGCCCGTCCTGCCGCAGGTGCCTCAGATAGATGGAAAACGCCTCCACCGTCAGCAAGTGGGCGGGCACCGAATCGCTCGAGAAGGCGTCGAGCAGCAAGAGATCGAAGCCTTGCGGTGGCTCTCGCTCGAGTGAAAGTCGCGCGTCCCCGACCACGGTCTCGATCGCGGCCGCGGATCGCGCGAGGAAGCTGAAGCGGCTGGCCGCCACCGCGACCACGTCCGGGCTCAGCTCGTAGAAGCGCATGCGGTCCCCGGGACGGCCGTAGCACGCGAGCGTGCCGATCCCGAGCCCGAGCACGCCGATGCGACGCGGGTGGTCGATCGCGTGCAGCCGAAGCGCGCGCCCCGCGCCCGACTGAGGCCCGAAGTAGAACGTGGGCTCGCCGGCGCGCGCCTCATCCCGAAACTGCATGCCGTGACGGATGCGCCCGTGCGAGAACAAAGTCACATCGGCGAGCTGCGTCACGCGCAGCACGCCGTAGAAGCTCCGCCGCTGCTCGATCACGACGCCGCCGCGCGTGCGATCTTGGCTCTGCACCCAAATGGTGGCCGCGACCAGCGGCACTGCGAGGCCGACGCCCAGCCAGAGCGCCCGAAGCTCGCCGCGCTTGCGCTGGCTTGCCGGCTCGCGCCAAACCAAGACGAACAACACCGCGTAGGTCGCGATCACCGTGACCTGCAGCTCGAAGAACCCCTTGAACACGAGTGGCGCGATCACACCCACGAATACGCCGCCGCCCGCGCCGCCAGCGGCGACCCAGAGGTAGAAACGCGAGAGCTGCGAGGCCTCCGGTCGAAGGCGCGCGAGCTCGCCGTGGCAGCACATGCAACACACGAACAAGCTGCCGAGGCACACCACGAGCTGAAATCCGAGCGGCGCGGTCCCGTGCAAGAACGAGCTCACGCCGAGCGCAGCGGTGCACGCGACCCAGAGCGGCAGAAAGACGGCGCGGCGGTAGAAGCGTCCGCTGCTGAACACGAGCACGAAGGAGAGCAAGTACAGCAGCAGCGGCACGACCCAGAACAACGGTAAGGGCGCCACGTCGACCGTGATGTAGCTCGTGATCGCGAGCAAGAGCGCGCTCGGCAAGAGCGCCAACCAAAACCAGCTCGCACGCTGATCGGAGAGCTCTGCGACGGGCGCAACCGCGACGGTGGCACGTGAGCCCCGCGCATCGCGGACGCCGCGCACCGCAAGCCAGAGCATCACGAGCGCGAACAGGGCGAACCCGACCGACCAGAGCCGAGTCTGCCGTCCGAGCGCGAGCCACGGCTCTATCAGCAGCGGATACGCGAGCAGGCCTAGCAACGAGCCAGCGTTCGAGAACGCATAGAGCGCGTACGGCGAGCGCAGTGTCTCGCGCTCGAACCAGTGCTGGAGCAACGGTGCCGTGGTCGCGAGCGCAAAGTACGGCAGCGCGGCATGTCTCCACAGCAGCGCGAGGATCTGCGTGAGCGGGTGGTCGAGCAACAGCGGTCGGTCCGCGACCTCGGGTCCGAGCGGGAGCGCCACGCACGCAGCGAGCAGCAGGGACGCTTGCAGCACCGCCTGCGTCCGCGCCGAGCATCGACGCACCAGCACATCCGCCCACGCATAGCCCGCGAACAGCAGGAGCTGGAAGAACAGCATGCACGCTGTCCAAGTCGCCGGGCTGCCCCCGAACCACGGCAGCAAGCGCTTGCCGAGCATCGGCTGCATCAAGAACAAGAGCAGCGCGCCCAAGAACACGGCAAGCGCGTACGGGACCCTGCGCACGACCACGGCCGGGCGTACCACGGACGCGCGTCGCGAGGCGAGCACCGCGATTCGGCGACTCGCCTCACAGCGGGCTCGGTCGCTCAGGCGTGACGCTTCATTGCGCGGCGCCGCTGCCGATCCAAGCGCGGATCACGTCGATCTGAGTGCTCGAAAGCGGGGTGCGCCCCTTGGGCATTCGCACACCCGAGCACATCCCGCTGCCGGTGAGCTTGTTGATCAGGTAGCTGGTGGTCGGGCTTCCGGGCTCGACGCGCAGCCGGCTCGGAGCGCATTCGGTGGCCGCGACGCTCACCAGATTCGCGTACGCCGTGGCGACGCTCGAAAGATTGAGCCCCTGGGGCGGAGCCGCGCCGCGGTGACAACCCGGACACCCGACCGCGCTGAGCTGGAAGATCGGGTATACGTCGGTGGCGAACGACTTCGTCGGGTACGTGCACTGATCGCTCGCGTTGCAGGTTTGGCCGCCCTGACAGCTTCCGCAAGCGCCGCCGCAGCCGTCGTCACCGCACTGCTTGCCCCCGCAGCTCGGGCTGCACGCGCACTGGCCGCTCTGATCGCACGCGCTCCCCGTGCCGCAGCCTCCGCACGAACCACCGCAACCGTCGTCGCCGCACTGGCGCCCGCCGCAGTTGGGCGCGCACACGCAGTGCGCATCGGCGCTGCACTGGGTCCCGGTACCGCAAGTTCCGCACGTGGTTCCGCAGCCGTCCGGTCCACACGCG
>JBIOJD010000496.1:0-2964 GCA_044450485.1 Polyangiales bacterium
ACGATTGTTAGGGGGTCAGCCGAGCGCGGGGCGCTTCAGCTGGACGAACTCACGCGCCGACGCCCGTTGCCACTGCCGCTGCGCGTAGTGGCGCACGCGCTCCGGCACCTCGTCGCCGTTGAGGATCAGGCGGTGCAGCATCAGCGCGAAGTCCGCATCCGCAATCGACCACGCGCCGAAGAGATCGCCTTCGCCCTTGGGAATGATCTGCTCGGCTACGCGGAGCAGCTTGTCGGCCGCGGCCCGCGCCTGCGCGGATAGCGGCGTCGTCGCGCGCTCGAAGAACATCGTGGTCGTGGGCCGCTCGTCGCGCAGCGGCAGTAGATCACTGCGTAGCCAGCCGAGGATCTGGCGCGCTCGCGCGCGCGCCCGCAGCTCTTCCGGTAGCAGCCGCGGGTGCGTTGGAGCGGGAAAGACCTCTTCGAGGTACTCGAGGATAGCCAGCGATTCCGACAGGAAGAACCCTTGGTGGTCGATGCAAGGCACGCGCGATGTCAGCGAGCGCATCGCGTAGTCGGAGCTCCGCTGCTCGCCGCGATCGAGGTCGAGCTCGCGCGACTCGAACCGCAGCCCCTTCTCACGCAGCGCGACGAACACCGAGAAGACGTACGGGCTCTCCCGCAGTCGGTCGCTGTACAGGGTGATGGGCTCGGTCATGGGCTCTCCTTGGCACGAGGGTTGCACTATACTGCAATCGGCCGCTTTGGCTGTGCCAAGGTGTGCCACGGGCAAGGGCTGGCCAGGGCAAAACCAGGGAGAACGGCGTATGGGATGCAAACATTTGCGTGACATGAAGTGGGCCGCTCTGGCCGTGGCCGGACTTGGCGCGGCTGCGGTTGCGTGGGCGCCCGCGCCGGCGAGCGCATGCGGTGGGTTCTTCTGCTCACGGACCAATCCCGTGAACCAGGCGGCCGAGCAGATCATTTTTTCCAAGAACGGCGATGGAACGGTCACCGCGATCATCCAGATCATGTACGAGGGACCGTCGACGAAGTTCGCGTGGGTGCTCCCTGTATCGGGCACTCCGAAGGTCAACGTGTCCTCGGACCCGGCGCTGGCGACGCTCAAGCAGCTCACGAACCCGCAGTACAACTTGCAGACCACGTTCGACGGCTCGTGCACGTTTGGGCCAAGCATGGGCGCGTTCGCACCCGGCACTGCGCTCGGCGCCGGCACCGGCGGTACCACTGGCGGCGGCGTCACGGTCCAAGCCTCGGGCGCTGTCGGCCCGTACGACTACACCGTGATCTCTGTCGACCCGATGCTTGCGGACCCGGCCCAGACCGCGGTCGATTGGCTCACGATGAACGGCTACGACGTCGGCGACGCTTCGAAAGTGCTCGGGCCGTACTTGAAGAACGGATCGAACCTGCTCTCGATCAAGCTGACCAAAGGCGCAACCACGGGATCGATCCGGCCCATCATGCTGGAGTTCGGCACCGGTCTGCCCGCCATCCCAATTCAGCCCACGGCCGTCGCGGCGAACGACGACATGGGCGTGCTGGTCTGGGTGCTCGCGGACAAGCGCGCGATTCCCCAGAACTACAAGGCGCTCGAGCTCAACGAAGCGCTGATCAACTGGTTCAACGCCAACAGCAACTACAATCAGGTCGTGACCCAGGCGGCGCACGAAGCCATGGGTCAGGGCTTCGTGACCGAGTACGCCGACAAGGTCGCGACGCTCACCAGCACCACGGGGCTCTCCATTTTCCCGAGCTCCCAGCAGCAACAGTGGGATGATTTTCAAGCTGCGCCGCACACGGATGCGGCCACGATGATCCGCGACGCAACCAACAACTGGGGCAGCTGGGACGGCTTCACCGACGCGCTCACGGCCTCGGTCACGCTGCCGAGCACGATCGCGCTGACCGACTTCCAGCGCTGCGTCACCTGCTACATCAGCGCGCCGGGCGTGACCTTCGATACCAGCAAGTTCCTGACCCAGCTCTACGAGATGGTGATCAAGCCCATGGCCGACACGCAGGCGTTGCTCGAGTCGCAGCCTTACATCACGCGGCTCTACACGACCATGAGCCCTGCGGACATGACCCTGGATCCGGCGTTCGACTTCAACGCGGATCTCGACACCGTCAGCAACATCCACACCGCCAAGCAAACCATCTCGTGCCCGACTGCAGGTAACACGAGCTCGATGCCGTGGCGCGTCGAGCTGGCTCAGGGAGACGTCGTTCAAGGCGACATGCCGAACGTCTGGCCTGTGCAAATCGGTGACTTGCCGGCGGCGCTCAAGATCTTGCAGTACGGCACGTCGGGCCCGGGCAAGGTCGTGGACGACCGCACGGCAATGGTCACCGCCATGCTGAAGCAGAGCGGCACGATGACGAGCAGCAGCGGCGGCACGTCTGGAGGCACGGGTGGCAAGACGGGCACCGGCGGCACGGGTGGTACCGGTGGGAGCGGCGGCACGCACAGCAGCGGCGGGGCAGGCATCAGCGGGACCGACGCCGGCAGCGGCTCGGGCACTGGCGGCACGGGCGGCACGTCAGGCGCGAAGAAGTCGTCGGGCGGCTGCAGCGTGGCTGGCTCACAGCCGAGCGACTCGCTCTGGCTGTTTGCGTTCGCTCTAGGCGCGCTGTTCTATCGCCGCCGGCGCTAGCGTGCTCTTGCAAGCTGGCTCGGGGCCTGGCGCTTGACACAGCCGAGGCCCCGACCCATTTTCGGGCCATCTTGGCCGGGACGATCAGCGCGCGCTCGCAGACCGCGACCCTCGCGGAAGCGAGCAGGCGCCGCGCGTTGTGGTCGTGTGCGGCGCTGGTTCTCTTGCTGGCCGCGCTCGCAGCCGCGGCGCTGCTCGTCGGTCACGGCGACCTGCACGATGCGCGGCTGCGCGCCACTTTGTTCGAGCTGCGCGCCTATCGTTTGGCGGCGGCCTTTTTGACCGGCGCTGCGCTCGCGGTGGCGGGCGTGGTGGTGCAGGGCCTGTTTCGCAACCCGCTCGCCGAC
>JBIOJD010000497.1:0-2948 GCA_044450485.1 Polyangiales bacterium
CGGCGCTCGCAGCGCGGCGTCCGCGAGCGAGCGGGTGAGCAGCGCGTCGACGTCGCTCGCTTTCTCGGGCACGAGCGCAACCACGGCACGCACGCTCGCCGCCCTACCCCCGCGGAGCGCGCGCGCGAGCGCCTCACCACCACGGGCGAGAATGTCGGCCTCGACCAGGACCACGTCCGGCGCCACCTGGTCGATCACGACCAGCGCGGTCTCCGGCTCGGCGGTGCTCGTCAGCTCGCACTGCTCCGGTGGAAGCGCAGCGCGCACCTCGCGTTCCAGCTCGGGTGAGGCGATCACGAGCGCGGCGAGCAGCTCGCGCGGCGCGGTCACTCCCGCCACGGTGCGCGCGACGGAGACCGCAGCATCGCGCGGCTCCTCGCCTTCCAGCGCGACTGAGCTCGACGCAGGACTACTCCAGCGCTCCGTGCGCAGCAGCGCCGCCAGTCGCTCGGCGTCGGGCGGTGGGACGCTCGGCGAAGGCTCGGGCGCGCCGAGCGTCCGACACAGGGCGATCACCTCGTCCAAGGCAGCCACAGACGGCGCCGCGCCGGACTTGCGCACGCTGCCCCAGGCCGCCTTGGCGCGGGCGATCTGGCCGAGCAACGGCTCCTCCTGGAACACTTGAGCAGCTGCATCGAGCGAGAGCAGCCGCCGCCACACCAGGTCGACCACACGCGCGTCCGTGGGCCCCGCCTGCAAAGCGTGGCACAGCTCGCGCAGCTCGCGACCTCGCTCCGGCAGGCTGTCGTGGAAGCGCTCGTGCGCGCCGCCCAACGCCGTGCGAGGCTGTTCGGCCATCGCTAGACTGTACAAGAGGCAATGAGCGCGTCCTAGCGTTCGGATACGACCCCACCATGCAGTTCGTCGACGAAATCACGATCGAGGCCCGCGGCGGCGACGGCGGCGACGGCTCGACCGCGATGCGGCGCGAGAAGTACAAGCCGCTCGGCGGACCGGCAGGCGGTGACGGCGGCCGCGGGGGCGACGTGGTGCTCGAGGCCGACCCGCGCCTGACCACGCTCTTCGATTTGACCTACAAGCGCCTGCTGCGCGCGGAGCGTGGCGAGCACGGTCGCGGCAAGGACCAGCACGGCAAGGGCGGCGAGAGCTCGACCGCGCGCGTGCCCGTCGGAACCGTCGTGCTCGACGCGGACAGTGGCGCACAGATCTGCGATCTGACTCAGCCGGGTGAGCGTCTGATCGTGGCCAAGGGCGGCCGAGGCGGCCGCGGCAACCTGCACTTCGTCACACCGACCGAGCGCGCGCCGATGCACGCCGAAAAAGGCGAGCTCGGCGAGCAGAGGCGCTTGCGCCTGGAGCTGAAACTATTGGCCGACGTGGGCATCGTGGGCTTTCCCAACGTGGGCAAGAGCACGCTGATCGCGACCGTGTCGAGGGCGCGACCCAAGGTCGCGGACTATCCGTTCACCACGCTCGTGCCGAGCCTCGGCGTGGTGTGGCGCGGGCAAGAGCGCGGCTTCGTGATCGCAGACATTCCGGGCTTGATCGAAGGCGCGGCCGAGGGCGCCGGTCTCGGGCACCGCTTCTTGAAGCACGTCGAGCGCACGCGCGTGCTGCTGCACGTGCTCAGCCTCGATCCGGATCCGGCGCGCGAGCCGCTGCGCGATTACGACGTGCTGCGCGCCGAGCTCGAGCGCTTCGATCCCGCCCTCGCGCAGCGGCCATCGCTGGTCGCGCTCTCGAAGCTCGACCTGCCCGAGGTTCGCGACGCCTTCCCAGCGCTGCGAGAAGCGCTGCAAGGTCGCGGTGTGGAGCTTCACGCGTTCTCGGCCGCCACGAGCGAGGGTGTGTCGGATCTGCTCGACGCCGTCGAGGCCATGCTCGCGCACTCTGTTAGGGTCGGAACGTGAGCACCGCGAGCACGCAGCGCGTCGCGATTGTGGACGACGAACGATTCCAGGCGCATCACGATCGTTCGGGGCACCACCTCGAGTGTCCGGAGCGCTTGGTCGCCGCGCGCAGCGGTCTGTTCTCGGTGCTGCCGGCCGAGTCGCGCTGGCTGCTCGAGCCACGCCTAGCGGACGACGCGGAGCTCGGCCGCGTTCACGACCCTGCCTATCTCGGCCTGCTGCGAAAGGCACTGCCCACGGGCTTCGGCAATCTCGACGCCGACACCTTCTTTTCGCCGGGCACGCAGCAAGCAGCTTGGCTCGCAGCGGGCGGCGCAGCGGAGCTCGGCCGCGTGCTGATGCGGGACGAAGCGCGCACGGCGGTGGCGCTCGTGCGGCCACCCGGACATCACGCGGAGCCAGACCACGCCATGGGCTTCTGCCTGCTCAACAACGTCGCCGTGGCCGCGAGCGCGGCGCGCGCCGCCGGTGCGAACAAAGTCGCGATCGTCGACTGGGACGTTCACCACGGCAACGGCACGCAAGCCGCGTTCTGGGACGACCCGAGCGTGCTGTTCATCTCCATGCACCAGTTTCCGCTGTATCCGGGCACCGGCCGGCCGGAAGAGGTCGGGCACGGACGGGGCCACGGTTACACCGCGAACCTGGCATTGCCGCGGGCGCAAGGTCCCGAGACCTACGGGCTCGCGTTTCGTCGCGTCGTGCTGCCGCTGCTCGAACGCTTCGGTGCCGACCTCGTGCTGGCGTCGGCCGGGTTCGATGCGCATCGACGCGACCCGATCGCGGAGATGATGCTCGACGACCAGAGCTATTTGGCCATGGCGAGCGCGCTGATGCAGCACGTGGAACAGCGGGGTCACGGCCGCATCGGCTTCGTGCTCGAAGGCGGCTACGATCTGTTCGCCCTCGAACAAAGCGTGGCCTGCGTGGGGCGTGCGTTGCGCGGCGCCCGGCTCGAGCTGCCAGACGGCCCGGTTCCGGCGGTGGGTCGCGAGGCCGTCGAGCGCACCCGCCGAGCGCTCGACCCGATCTGGGGCTTCGACCGCGAGGCGGGTTGAGCTCGCGGCTCAGGACCGC
>JBIOJD010000498.1:0-2942 GCA_044450485.1 Polyangiales bacterium
GCCGAGCGCATCGACGCCGCGGCGTCGCTCGGCTACGTGATGGACGCGATTCGCCTCGTGCGCGCAGAGCTCGCGGGCAAAGTACCGTTGATCGGCTTCGCGGGAGCACCGTTCACGCTCGCCTCGTACGTGATCGAAGGCGGGGGCTCTCGCGAGTACCTGCACACCAAAGAGATGATGTTCGGCGACGAAGGCGCGTGGAACGCGCTCATGACCAAGCTCACCGACGCCGTGGTCGCCTACTTGCGCGCGCAAGTCGCGGCAGGCGCGCAGGCGCTGCAGGTCTTCGACAGCTGGGTCGGCGCGCTCGGGCCGGCAGACTACGTGCGCTACGTGCAACCGCACATGGCGCGGCTGTTTCGTAGCTTGGGCGTGAGCGTGCCCGTGATCCACTTCGGCACGGGCAACCCGGCGCTGTACCCGCTGATGGCGCAGGCGGGCGGCGACGTGATCGGTGTGGACTTCCGCGTGGATCTCGGCGCGTGCTTCGAGCAGCTCGGCAACGTCGCGATCATGGGCAACCTCGACCCGGGCTCTCTGCTCGCGCCGCGTGAAGTGCTGAAGGCGCGCGCGCAACGCGTGCTCGACAGTGCCGGTGGCCGGCCCGGACACGTGTTCAACCTCGGGCACGGCATCTTCCCGACCGCCAGCGTCGATCAGGTCAAGGCGCTCGTCGACTACGTGCACGAGGCGAGCGCGCGAAGATGAGCGGCTACGACGCGGTCATGCTGGTCGCGTTCGGCGGTCCCGACAGCATGGACGAGGTGCGGCCGTTTCTGAGGCGCGTGCTCGCAGGGCGGCCCGTGCCCGAAGAACGCTTCGAGCAGGTGGCTCACCACTATGAAGTCATCGGCGGGAAATCGCCGCTCGTCGAGATCACGCGCAAGCAAGCTGCGTCGTTGCAAGCGACCCTGCGCGTGGCCGGGCTCGACCTCGAGGTCAGTGTCGGGATGCGGCACTCGGCGCCGTTCTTGAGCGATGCGCTGCGGGCCGCGCGCGACAAAGGGGCGAGGCGCGTTCTTTGCGTGATCATGGCGGCCCACGAGAGCCCCGCGAGCCACGGCCGCTATCGGGAAAGCGTCGAGCACGCGCTGCGCGAGCTCGGCACGCACGCGCCGGCCGTGGGCTACAGCGCGGGCTTTCACGACCACCCGGGCTTCATCGCAGCCAACGTGGAGCACGTGCGCGCAGCGCAGGCGAGCTCACCTGCTGCGCGCGATGGCCTGCTCGTGTTCACCGCGCACAGCATTCCCACGGCCGTGGCCGAGCGCTCGCCCTACGTCGCCGAGCTCAGAGAGAGCGCTGCGCTGGTCGCGGCCGAGCTGCGAGCTCCGCGTCATCTGCTCGCGTACCAGAGCCGGAGCGGCTCCCCGCGCGAGCCCTGGCTCGAGCCGGACGTGAGCCGGGTGATCGAGGAGCAAGCAGCGCTCGGGACGCGCGCGCTCTTGCTCTGCCCGGTCGGCTTCGTGTGCGATCACGTGGAGGTGCTCTACGACCTCGACGTCGAAGCGGCGCAGACGGCTGCAAGAGCCCACGTCGCAGTCGCGCGTGCACAGGCGGTCAACGATCACCCGGCTTTCATCGCAGCGCTGTGCGAGCGCGTGCAGCAAGCCTGCCGCTCGCATTGAGCGGCGGCCAAATGCGAGGCACGACCGCGATCAGCCGCTTGGCCGTCGCGGTCGTAGCGCGTGTCTTCGATCGCAACTAGATGCCGCTGGTCTTGCAGGCCGCGATCACCGGACCGCCACACACGTGGTTGGTGGTGTCGCAGGTCTGGCAGGTCCGGCACTCGCTGTTGTCTGCCAGGGTGCACGCGCGCCCGATGCACTCGTGGAACGTCGCGCTGGCGCTGGCCAAATCGCAGGTCTCGCCGTTCGCGGTGTCGCACGGCGTATTGTCCGTGCAGTAGTACGACGCGTCCTGGGTCGCCTTGTCGGCAGTGAGCGGGCTCGGCTGCACGCCTTGCACCGCAGCGAGGTAGTCGAAGATCGATTCCAGGTCCTCGGCGGTCAGGTCTCGCAGATGCTGCCACGGCATGGGTGCAGCCAGCGGCGGCGCGAGCGCGTCATCGATGTGCACGCCGGTCTGGAGGATGCCCTCGAGAGTCGAGAAGTCGGATGTGGTCTCGCCGAAGAAACCCTTCGTCTTGCCCACGAGGTCCGTCGACATCGAGCGCACGACGCCGAGCGACGCCGCGGTGGTGGTGAACGAGGAGACCTTGCCGCCCGTGAGCCAGGCTGCCGTGTTGATCGGGCTGGTCGCGGCGCTTCCGTTGCGCGCCGGATTGGTGTGGCAGCCGTTGCAGCGCCCGAGGCTGTTGACGAGGTAGCTACCGCGGCCGATGTGTGCGTCGGTCGAGGCATCGTTCGCTGCGACCTGTGCGAGCGGCTGGATCGCCATCCCGCGCCGGATGGAATCGGGGTCGGGGATCGGCTTGCCTCCTGAGTCGACCTCGAGCGGCAGTGGTCGCTGCTCCGATCCATCGACGAAGTTGGTCGG
The DNA here is from genome assembly GCA_044450485.1 of Polyangiales bacterium. GTDB lineage: Bacteria > Myxococcota_A > Polyangia > Polyangiales > JAFGIB01 > CAVZVA01. The sequence goes on from JBIOJD010000498.1 coordinate 2,500, forward strand.
GAAAGGCACCGTAGCCGTCGCGTGCGTGCCGGTGTCATTGGCGACTGCGTTCGAGACCGCGGGGATAACCTTGAGGTAGGCGTACATCGCTTTCAGGTCGTCCGTCGACGCCCAGCGAAAGTCAGGCCACGCCATGGCTGCGATCGTGAAGCCAGTCGCCGTGCAACCACTGGAATTGCACGTGAAGTCGGCGCCGATGCGTATCACATCGATGAACTGCGCCTCGGTCAGCTTCATGCCAGTCGTCGCATCGGGTGTCAGGTTGCGCGCATTGAAGGCACCCGCGGCGGTCGTACCGGCTAGGAAGCCTGGCGTCGTACCGGCCTCGCCGTGGCATGTCGCGCACGCGGCGACCGCGTTGACGAGGTAGCTGCCCTGGCCGACCGCCTCGATCTGTACCGAGGTCATGCCGGTCGTGTCGATTGGGGCAGGCGAAATGTCCA
>JBIOJD010000499.1:0-2937 GCA_044450485.1 Polyangiales bacterium
CCACTGCGATCACGAGTGCGAGCTCGAGCAAGGTGCCGAGCAGCGTTGTCCCAAGTGCATGCGCGTGCACGGGCTCCGCAAGCTCGACGATGCGGAGAAGCCGGCCGCTGCCGTGGCCAAGCCCGCTGCGCGCTCGCGGCTGGTGACCCTGGCGTGCGTGCTCGTCGCCATCGCAGGCGCGGGTGGCTATGCGCTGTGGAAACGCAACCAGAGCCTCGACCCGCAGGCGCTCGAGCGCACGCCCTTGAGCGAAGACGAGCTCAAACGCGAGCTCGAGCGACGCGGGGTCGATCCGGGCGCCTTGCTCTCTTTTCTCGCGCCGGACGCGGCGCTGACGCGCTTCGCCGAGCGTGCAGCCCAGGGACACAGCACGGCCGAAGACAAGGCCCGCGCGGTGGTCACGGCCCTGCGCGCGCGCGCAACGAGCCACGCTTTCGTGCCAGGCTCGATGACCGATCCGCGTGTCGATCCGCCGTTGCTCTCGGCCGCCAAGGCTTCGGCCGCAATCAGCAAGGACGATGCGCGTCTCGAGCTCTACCCGCTCGAGCTCGCCGCGCTCGCGGTCGCGGCCCTGCGCGCGGTGCAGGTGCCTGCGATGGTGGCGGAGGTGCATGCGTTTCCCGATGCCCGCGGGCCGCTCGATCCCTCCGGCCGCTTGGGCTACTTCGGTCTCGCTTTGCCGGCCGCGTCGGGTAAACCGCGCTTGCTCGACGTGTACGGAACGCGCGCGGAACAAGCCGTGTGCAGCGACTGCGCTCTGCGCAGCGATCTGCAGGTGCTGGGCGCCGCGCTGTCGCTGCAGGCTTTGCAGCGCCTCACGCACAACGAAGATCCGGCCAGCGCGCTGCACGACGCCGACGCAGCGGTCAAGCTCCTGCCCGAGTCGGCCACGGTGCGCAGCGCGCGCGGCACGGTGCTGTTGTCGAATGGCGCGACCGAGCTCGGGCAGAGCGAGCTCGAGGCGGCGGCGCAGATGCAACCCGATGCGCCGCGGCGCAACAACCTGGCGATGGTCTACCTCGCGCTCGGCGACGGGGAGCGCGCGGCGCGCGAGGTGGCGCAGGTGCTCGAGCAGCAACCGGACTTCGCGCTCGGCCATGCCACGCTGGCCGAGATTCACATCTCGCGCGGCGAGCGCGATCTGGCGCAAGCCGAGCTGGACAAGGCGCGGGAGCTCGATCCTGGGCTTCCGTCGTTGCCTTTGACGCTGGCTCAGTTCTACGCGGCGGGCGGGCAGAACGAACAGGCGATCGAGCAGGCGCAGCGCGCCGTGCGGGCGCGCCCGATCGATCCGCAGGCGCGCATCGTGCTCGCGCGCATCTATCGCCAGGCCGGCCGCTACCCCGAGATGCGTGAGCAGGCGCACGAAGTGCTCGCGCTCGCTCCTGCGCCGCTTGCGGATCGCACGCGCGAGCTGCTGCAGCGCTTGCTCGGGCCGACGGTGCTCGACACCGAGCCCGCGGCTGGAACGAGCCCGGAGCAGGAGCCCGCCGCGCCGGAAGCGGAGCCCAAAGGCGCAACGCCCGAGCCGGGTCGGCTGGACCTTTCGCAGGCACTTTCTGGCGATCGCGCGCACCCGAGCTTGCTCGGCTCGCCGTCCGGGCCTCCCAGCGCTGGGACGTTGCAACCCGGCGGCGGTGCTCCGAGACTGAAGCTCGGCCAGTCGGGCAAGAAGCTCGAGCTGCGCTGACCGCGCGACGCCGGGCTCGCGTCCGCCGGAACGCGGCCGCGGTCCGATCGCAGAGCATGGCGCAGACCGATCCACAGCCAGCATCAGTCCCTGCGCTCGCGGACGCCGAAGATGCCATGCACAAGGGCAGGGCGGGCTCGCTCGTGGTCATGGGCGGTCTCGCGCTGGCGTTGCTGGGCGGCCTGTTCTTTCTAGTCGGTGGCCAGGACCAAGCGCGGGTCTACGGCGAGATCGGAAAGCAAATCAACGGCCTCAAGCACTCGCGCTTCGATCAGTTCTGGGGCTGCGCGCTGCCGGGCGAGAACGTCAACGACCTGAAATCGAACGCCGACTTGGTGACGCAGCTCGGCGGTCGCGGCCAAGAGCGCGGGCGCAAGTTCGGCGTGCACCTGCGCGAGAAGTGCTTGCCCAAGCTCGAAGACATCGGCCCGCAGCTCGACACGTTGATCGTGCCTCAGGATCTGCAGCCGGACGTCACCGTGCTCAAGCAGTCGAACGCGCAGCTCCGCAGCGCCGTGAGCGCCTACGTCGCATACCTCGACGATCCCGAGCTCGACTACGACGAGGCGCGGGCGCAGCCGCTGCTCCAAGAGATCGGCAAAGCCTGGTACGACTTCAAAAAAGCCCACGCCGACGTCAACAAGCTCATCAAGGCAAAGCTGAAGCTGTAACTCACGTGCGAGCGCGCCGTCTGGTATGATCGCTTGCACGCGGGGCGCATGAAGCGGGCGAAGATCGCGCTCTTGGTCTCGGCTCTGTGCGGGCTCGCGGTGGTCTCGCTGGCGGTGTATCGGCGCGAGACGCGGGTCACTTGGAATCGCGACGTTAGTAAGCTCGTGTACCGCAAGTGTGCGCCGTGCCATCGGCCTGGGCAGGCCGCGCCCTTCAGCTTGCTCGGCTACGCGGACGTCTTCGAGCACGCGAGCGACATCCGCGACGTGGTCGAGGATCGCATCATGCCGCCGTGGAAGCCGGTGGGCCCGCGCAATCGCTTCAGGGGTGACCGCTCTCTCACCGACGATGAAGTCGCGCTGATTCTGCGCTGGGTCGACCAAGGCAAGCGCGAAGGCGATGCGGCGGACCGCCCCACGCCGCCCAGGTGGCCGAGTGGCTTCCAGCTCGGCAAGCCCGACGCGGTCGTGCACATGGCCGAGCCGTTCGTGGTCGAGGCCGCTGGGCGCGACCTGTACCGCAACTTCGTCTTGCCGTTCAAGGCCGACACGCGACGGTTCGTGGTGGGCTGGGAG
>JBIOJD010000500.1:0-2937 GCA_044450485.1 Polyangiales bacterium
ACGCGCGTGCTGCTGCGAACCGGAAGCTCGAAGTGTGCGGCGTAGCTTTCGAGGTAGTCGGCCATGTCATCCTTGGTGGGCAGCGCGTAGCGCGGGCCTGGAAACGGCAGCCCGTCCAAGCCGCTGGCCCACGCGGGCGAGAACAAGCGCAGCGAGTCCCAGCGCTTGCGCCACGCGTCGCCGATGCGCTCGCTCGCATCCAGGATCACGAAACGCACGCCTTGGCGCTTCAAGTGATAGCCGACCGACAAGCCAGCTTGACCGCCGCCGATCACGATCACGTCGAAGTGCTCACGCGCGGCCGGCGCGAGCGTGCGCGGACCGGAGGCTTGCTCTGCGCCAGGCGTTTGCATCGCGCCGTCGAGACCCGCCAGACGCATGAAGGCGGTGCCGGCTTCGATCATGGTGCTCGCCGCGAGGGCGCCGCTCTCGGTGGCGAGGTTCGAATCGCTCTCGACGCGACGGTTTTCGGTCTGCGTGGTCATGCTGTCCTCCTGGCCGCAACGCGCGGCATGTGAGGTGACCCTAACGCTGCGGTTCCTGCCCGCGCTTCGGGCCAATTCCCCATTTTGCAGGCGATCGTCCGTGGGTAGTTCTACCCACACGCACGCTCTCGAGGCGCGTTCACGAGCGACGGGAAGCAGGAGGACGGCTGTTCGTGGGGATCAACCGGCGCCGTCGCGTGCTGGGACTTCACCGCCCGCGTGCGTGGCGCGCCCTCGCAGCAACGTGATCAACAACGCTGCCAGCAGCGTGATCGCTGCGATCGCCGCCAGTCGGCTGCGCGTGCGCTCGCGCGCTTGCTTGGCGCCGCTCAGCCGGTCGTACGCTTCTTTGGCAGCCGCGTGGTGCGGGTCATGCGCCAAGGCTTGCTCGTAGGCCGCGAGATCGACCACGCCGTGGCTCAACGCGATCTCCGCGTCTGCGTACGCGAGCTGCGCGCGCAACGCGTCCGCGTCGGGCGCCTGAGGCGCGAGGCGCAGGGCCCGGGCGTACGCGGCACGTGCTTCGGTGAGCTTGCCGCGCGCGAGCAGCTTCTCGCCCTGCGCAGCATAGCCGGGCGCCATCTTGGCGCGCTCCGCGAAGCTCGGGTACGACGCGAGCAATCGGTCGTAGCGGGCCGCCATGCCCTCGAAATCGCCCGCAACGAAGCGCGCCATCCCTTGTGCGAGCAGCGTATCGGCTTGCTCGCTGCCCTCGCGATCGAGCACTGCGTACAGCTCGTGGCCGAGGCGTTCCGCATCCCAGCGCCGATCCGGAGACCGGCCCGCGACCTCTTCGTAGAGCTGACGGAGCTGCCAGATCGCGTTCTTGCCGAAACGCGCAACGGCCGCGCGCGCCGCCTCGCGCACTTCGAGCTTGTCCGAGCTGACCAAGCGCACGATCACCGGCATGGCCGTGAAGTCGAGCGGCTCCGTGTACGCGCGGCACACCTCCGCGACCAGGTGGGAGTCCTCGAGCGCGGTGGCGGTCGCCGGATCTTCCATCCCGAGCGCGCGCACGCCGGTCTGCGCCCAGGTCCGCACCTCGGGCTCTGCGGCCGAGCGCAGCCCGAGCAGCGCCGGCAAGAGCTGTAAGCCGACGCGCCCGCGCGCGAGCTGCAGCTCGAAGTCCCACACGCCGGGCGGATCGAGTGTCAGCAGCGAAGCCATGAGCAGACCCGCTTCGGTCGTGGCCATGTGCTCGAGCGCGCGCAGCAAGAGCAGCGGCTCGGCCGTCGCCAGCGTGGTCGCATCGCGCTTCTGCGCCAGAGCTCCGAGCACGCCTTGGGCGAGATCGGTGGTGTCGTCGCCGCGCCGGCTCCCGGCCGCGTGGCGAAACGCAGTGAGCGCGGCCTTGACGTCTTCCACTGCGGGGCGGCTCTTGCGCAACGCAGCCAAGCGCAGCGAGATCCCAGGCAGGCTCTCTTCGTGCAGCTCTGATAGGGCGCGCTGTGCCGCCGCTCGCTGCGACGGAGCCTCGGTCCCGAGCTGGGCCGCCAGCCTCGCGATCTCCTGCTCACCAAGCCCGCGCGCCTGCGCAAACGGCTCCGCCGCAGCCAGACAAGGCCACGCCAGCCAGCCACAGAGCAGCAACGCCACCCGCATGCCGCCACCCTCACCCCGACCATCCCCTGCGTCAATTTTTCGGGCACAAGCTCGCGAGTGAGCGAAGCGAACCCCGCGGAGGGGTGGGCCCCGGCGAGCTTTGCTCGACGGGCGGGGAGGGCGCGTGCCCTCCCTGGTATTAATCGGGCACGATCCTAAAATCGGAGAATTCGCCGGTGTAGCTTCGCCAGCGGGTCTCGAGGTTCTCGACTCGGGCGGTGGTCGGTCCGTGCTGGGCCCAGGACAAGAGATCTTTGACCTGGTCCTCCTCGCCCTCGGCCACGATCTCGACCCCCCCGTCGGGACGGTTGCGGACCCAGCCCGTGAGGCCCAGGCGCTTGGCCTCGCGCTGCGCGGAAGCGCGGAAATACACCCCCTGGACGCGTCCCCGCACGAGCAGGTGAATGCGCTTTTGTCCCATGGCTGCCCTGATTTAGCCCGACCTGCGATCCCCCCGCAACGGTCTTCGCGGGTTTCCGGCTCCGGCGCCGCTCCGGCCGTCGGCTTGCCGGGGTGGCGGACTTTGGCTACAAGCCCTGCTTCCCAGCGCTCCTATTTGCGGAGCGCGCACAGGACACCATGAAATCAGAGATCCATCCGGAGTACACAGAGGCGCGCGTCACGTGCGCCTGCGGCGCATCCTTCGTGACGCGCTCGACCCGCGGCTCGTTCACCGTCGACATCTGCTCCGAGTGCCATCCGTTCTACACCGGCAAGCAGAAACTGATGGACACCGCCGGCCGCATCGAGCGCTTCAACAAGAAGTACAAGAAGTAGAAGTCGAGCGTGCCTGACGCGAAGCGCGCCCAGCTCGCGAGTGAGCGCAGCGAACCCCGCGGTGGGGTGGGGC